>CANQBT010000053.1 GCA_947589405.1 uncultured Clostridia bacterium
CTTCAAATATCTCTTTGCCTACATTTCTGTTTATTTTTCCGCAGTCTATAAGCTCTATAATATCGGCAACCTTTTGAGGATCGATTTCAAGCTCTTCCGCAAGAGTGCCTGTATCGCTCATAAGGCGCATAAGCTCACCCATTACAAGATTGCAGACCTCCTTAGGCTTACCGCATATAGCGGCAGCGTCCTCAAATAGATATGCGATCTGTCTTTCGGCAGTTATGACGGAAGCGTCATACTCTGAAAGTCCGAACTCACTCATGTATCTTGCTCTTTTTGCTTCAGGAAGCTCAGGCATAGTCTTTTTGGCATTATCTATCCACTCTTCGCTTATCTCCACAGGCAGAAGGTCAGGCTCAGGGAAATATCTGTAATCCTGAGCATTTTCCTTGCTTCTCATGGCAAAGCTGGCGTCTTTGTTATCGTCCCATCTTCTTGTTTCCTGAGTCACAACGCCGCCTGCTTCAAGCACCTCTATCTGTCTCTTAGACTCGTACTTTATAGCCCTGTATATGGCCTTGAAGGAGTTCATATTCTTCATCTCTGTACGTGTACCGAACTTAGTGGAGCCCATAGGCATTACGGATATATTGACATCGGCTCTCATAGAACCCTCCTGCATCTTACAGTCTGAAACGCCAAGATACATCATTGTTTCTCTCAGCTTTGTAAGGTATGCTATTACCTCCTCAGCACTTCTGAAATCAGGCTCGGAAACTATTTCCAGAAGAGGAACACCGCATCTGTTATAGTCTACAAGGGTACAGTCGTCCCAAGGGTCGTGTACAAGCTTGCCGGCGTCTTCCTCCATGTGTATCTCATGAATGCCTATAAATTTCTTAACACCGTCAACTTCTATCTCTACCTTTCCGTTCCTGCATATAGGCAGATAGAGCTGGCTGACCTGATATGCCTTTGGAAGATCGGGATAGAAATAATTCTTTCTGTCGAATTTATTGAATCTCGTTATCTCGCAGTTGGTAGCAAGACCTGCCCTTACTGCAAATTCCACGACCTTTTTATTAAGCACCGGAAGTACTCCCGGCATACCTGAGCATACGGGACAAACATGGGTATTGGGCTCACCGCCGAACTCAGTTGTGCAGCTACAGAATATTTTAGACTTTGTTGAAAGCTCAACGTGGACCTCAAGTCCTACAACTATCTGATAATTCATTACTTATTTCCTCCTTCCTGTACCATTTCAGGCATTTTAGTATGGAAATCCGTTGTTTTCTGGAAAGCATATGCTGCCCTTACAAGCTTGGGCTCGTCAAATACATTTCCTATAAGCTGTAAACCTACAGGCATACCGTTTTTGCCAAAACCGCAAGGTATTGATACCGCCGGGATACCTGCAAGGTTAATGGATACCGTATAAATATCGCCTAAATACATTTTAAGAGGGTCTGAAGAATTTTCGCCTATCTTGTATGCAGTTGTAGGCGCAACAGGTGAAAGTATCATATCATATTTTTCAAAGGCTTCGTCAAAGCTCTTCTTTATAAGTCCTCTTATCTGCAAGCCCTTCTTATAATAAGCATCGTAATATCCTGAGCTGAGCACAAAGGAGCCAAGCATTATCCTTCTCTTTACCTCCATGCCAAAGCCCTCGTTACGTGAAGTATAGTAGACCTCCATAAGGTCCTCGCAGTCCTTGCGTCTGTAGCCGTACTTTATACCGTCGTATCTTGAAAGATTGGAACTGGCTTCGGCACAGGCAAGTACATAATATGTCGGAACGGCATAGTCGACTATATCCATAGTAAATTCTTCTATTTCGGCTCCAAGCTTTTTAAGAGTTTCTGCTGCTTCAAGCACAGGCTTTTTTACGTCCTCGTCAAGACCCTTGCCAAAGTAATTGACAGGTATTCCTATCTTCATGCCCTTCAGATCCCCGTCAAAACAGCCTGAGAAATCAAAGGCAGCTCTTTTTATGGAAGTGGAATCCTTAGGATCATGACCTGAGATCATAGTCAGTACCTCAGCGCAGTCTTTTATATCCCTGCCGACAGGTCCTATCTGGTCAAGTGATGACGCAAAGGCAACAAGACCGTATCTGGAAACGGCGCCATAGGTAGGCTTAATACCGCTTACACCGCAGAATGAACAGGGCTGCCTTATAGAACCGCCTGTATCGGAACCAAGTGCATAGGTGCACTCTCTTGCAGCAACTGCTGCGGCACTACCGCCTGAAGAACCGCCCGGTACTCTTGTAATATCCCAGGGATTGCCTGTAGGACCAAAGTAAGATGTTTCTGTAGAGCCGCCCATAGCGAACTCGTCCATGTTAAGTTTGCCCAGCACTACTGCGCCGTTTTTGGCAAGCTTATCGCTTACGGTTGCGTTATAAGGCGGTTTGAAATTATAGAGCATATGTGAGCCGCAGGTAGTAAGTATATCTCTTGTACAGATATTGTCCTTAATAGCCATAGGCACGCCGGCAAGAGGTGATGTAACATCGCCCTTTTCTATTTTGGCTTGTACTTCCTCTGCCTGAGCTATTGCTTCATCGGCAAGCACAGTTACATAGGCGTTTACCTTTTCGTCTTTGGCTCTTATATTGTCAAGCATCTCCTTTGTGGCTTCCACAGAGGAAATTTCTTTGTTTTTTATCATCTGACCTATTTCAAGGGCAGTCTTTTTATTTAAGCTCATTTTTTAACCTCCCTTTACTCTACGGTCGTAGGCACCTTAAAGCAGCCGTCCTTCTGCTGCGGTGCATTTTTCAGTATCAGTTCTCTGTCTGTAGAAGGCTTTACTTCATCTTCTCTGAAATTATTGGTGTACGGGAACGGATGGCTCATATCCTCTACATCTGTTGTATCAATTTCATTGAGCATGTCTATATAGCCAAGTATCTTTGTGAGATCATCTTTTGCCCTTTCCTCTTCCTCAGGAGTAAGGCTAAGTCTTGAAAGCTCTTCAAGATACTTTATGAGATCGTCGTCAATGCCTGTTTCGGCAACATTGACCGCCTTCTTACTTTCTGCGGCAGTCTCAGCTGTGCCTTCGCTATATCCTATAAGGTCAAGTATCATATTAAGCCTTAACGTAACGTCCTCAGCTAAGGATTCTGTAAGCTCAATACCTGTATTTTCTTCAATATAGGTTAAAAGTTTTTCCTGTATAGTCATTATTTACCCTCCTTTTACGGATTTAATCTTGTCGTATCTCTTGGGAACATAGATGTTGCCCTTATGTTCTTCTCATCAATAAGCTTCATAACAAGTCTTTCAAGACCCATGCCAAGTCCTCCATGAGGCGGACAGCCATATTTATGAAGCATTAAATAGCTTTCAAAATCCTCAGGATAAAGTCCCTTGAATATCATTTTCTTTACCTGAGCGTCATAGTCGTGTATTCTCTGACCGCCTGTAGTTATTTCCATACCCTTGAAAAGAAGGTCAAAGCTCAAAGTATACTTGTTATCCTCCGGATCGTCCATTGCATAGAAGGGTCTTTTCTTGACAGGATAGTGAGTTACGAATACGAAATCGCTGCCATGATCCTCTTTGAAAAGCTCACCTATAAGTCTTTCCTCTTCAGGCTCAAGATCATAGGGATCCTTTATTTTTCTGTTATACTTAGCCGCAACCATTTCCTTTGCTTCTCTGAACTTGACGCAAGGTATGGAATCAAACTTGGGAAGCTCTATACCCAGCTTCTTAAGCAATAAAGCATAATTCTTTTCAAGAAAATCGAAGCAGTACTTAAGCATGCCTGTTTCCATATTTATAACATCATAGAAGCTATTTATATAGCCCATTTCAAAGTCTACCGATACATATTCGTTAAGATGCCTTGCGGTATCGTGTTTTTCTGCTCTGAACACAGGAGCTATCTCATATACTCTCTCATATACAGGAACAAGAGTCTGCTTATAGAACTGAGGGCTTTGGGCAAGAAACGCCTTCTTGCCAAAATAGTCCAGCTTGAATATATTGGCTCCGCCTTCTGCACCTGCCGCAACTATCTTAGGAGTAAATATTTCGGTAAAACCGTTGTTTTCAAGATATTCTCTGAAACCTCTCACAATAGCTGCCTGAAGCTTGAATACGCTTCTCTTGTATTCATTTCTGAGTGTAACGGGTCTTATCTCTATTTCATTTTCAAGCGAAATGTTGAGCTTTCTCTTGCTTATGCTGAAGGGAAGCTCTTCAGACGGCGAAGAAAGGACCTCTATTTTTTCAACAAGTATCTCAATGCCGTTTACGGCTCTCTGCTCATCTCTTACCTCGCCTGTGACCCTTATGCAGTTTTCCTCCTGAAGCATTTTCTTTTCTTCTTCGGAGTTGTTTTTGGTATAAACACATTGCACAAGACCATTTATTTTCCTTAGGATAATAAATGCAAAATCACCCATGTCACGAACGTTATAAATCGTTCCGTGTGTAGTTACATTCTTTCTTTCATCGTCCTTAAGAGCCTTAAGCTCTTCAATGGACAGATCCATTATTGTTCTTTCGCCTGTAGCCTTGACCATTTTTATCACCTTTCTTATAAATTAAAAACGCCCTGAAGCCATGCTTCAGGACGGATATACCGCGGTACCACCTAAATTGACAGATCAACTGCCCGCCTCTCGGATATTTAACGCATATCAGACGTATTCCGCTAATAATACATGACTTTCACAGAATAAGCTCCGAAGTGTTCTTCATCAGAGAGTGTCTTAAATGCGCTTCCAGTCTATGACGCATATTCCCTGTAAGGCTTCATCTGACTACTTTTCTTCATCATCGCAATTTATCCATATAATAATATCATATATTATTGCCAATTTCAAGCTGTTTTTACACCAATTTCATTATTTCCTTTTTTAGGCGGGAAATTATTTTCTTTTCAAGTCGAGATATGTATGATTGACTTATACCCATAAGGTCGGCGACTTCCTTCTGGGTCATTTCTTCGCCGTCTCTGTCTATTCCAAACCTCAGTTCTATAATTTTCTTTTCCCGACAGTTCAGCTTTTGTATGGCAGTCCTCAGCAGCTGTCTGTCTACCTCCTCTTCTATTCCTCTGTATATTATATCTACGTCTGTGCCAAGTATGTCGGAAAGCAGAAGCTCGTTTCCCTCCCAGTCCACATTAAGCGGCTCGTCTATTGATACCTCTGTTTTTATCTTTGTGGTACGTCTTAAATACATAAGTATTTCATTTTCTATGCACCTTGACGCATATGTGGCAAGCTTTATATTTTTATCGGGCTTAAATGTATTTATTGCCTTTATAAGTCCTATAGTGCCTATTGAAATAAGATCCTCCACATTTATGCCTGTGTTTTCAAATTTTCTGGCTATGTATACCACAAGTCTCAGATTTCTTTCTATCAGAATATCCTTTGCATTTTCATCTCCGTTGCTGCAAAGCTTGTTTATAAGTACAGTCTCCTCTTCTGTGCTCAAGGGTTCAGGTAAAACATCGTTTCCGCCTATATAATGTATATGCCCTCTGCCTATAATATTTTTAAAAAAGACTTCCCAGTATTCCTTTACAGCCATTTCAAACACCTCCAATATGTCTGGGACTCAGCAGAGTATTATACGTTCCGCATTTACATAGACTTTGTCTGTATATTGCCACAACAGGCTTTTTTATATAATTGCCGTCTATATTTACACAATCGGCTACAAAACCTATCATAATGCCGTTTTCACTTCCTATGCTTTTAAAGGGTATCAATCGTATATGCCTTTTGAAGCTGTCATCGGCTATGGCTTCTGCTATTTCCATAAGAGAAGCTTCGCCCTCTTTTTCATATATTCCCGCAAGTACGTCCGGCAAAAGATCTTTAACGGCATTAAATTCGGCAATGATAACAGGCTTGTGACTTATTGGTTCTACAAGAGAATTGCCGGTGTCCACAAGCCCTACCGTATTTACCGTTTTGTTATTGCACACTATGGCAACGCTGTGATAATATGTATTGCTTTTGATAGTATTTTTAAGAAATATTACCGAAAAATATGCCATAAGCATGGCAAGAGCAAGAAATGTTATTTTATACCTGCCTCCAAAATAATGACATATAAGCAAATATGCTTCGTTTATGCATAGAGAGCTTATTTTTATAACAGCTGTGTATTTTATAAAGCTTTTGATACTTTCCGGCTTAAAAAGCAAAACAGCCATAAGCATATTAAGAGCAGTTATCGAAAGAAAATTTATGTATATCCTGTAATGTGAAACAACAGCTATAAAGGAGATCAATGAAAAAATAAGGGAAATCAATATTTTTCTCAATATTCCTGTTCTTTTATTTAGAATTTTACCGCTTATAAGTATAACAGCCATATTTGCGGCAAAGTTGAGCAAAAGCATTTCATCAGCATAAATATTTACGTTCATATTTCCACCACCTCTGAATTAATTATAATTCTTCAGTAAGGTATATTTTGTAGAAGATAAAATTATGACAATAAAAAAATTGCGACAAAATAATTTGTCGCAATTTTTAATAAATTGCATTATATCAAGCTTTCACTATATCGGGATTTTCTTTTATTATATGTACAAATCTGCCGTCGGCGCCTTCTTCGTTAAAATCATCGTACAGCTTGCCATACATAAATATAAGCGTTTCAGCCTTATTGTATGAAATAGCGCCTTCATTATAGGCTTCAAGAGTTTCCGCCATTTTTTCAAGCATTGAATCTGCATAATAAAGTATCTCTGCCCTTTTCTCAAAACCCTCAGGTATATCTATCGATGAAAAGGCAGCATTTCTCTTCTCTTCGTCATTTCTCAGCTTTTTGGCATATTCAACAGGATCTTTCAGAATGTCCGAAACATCTATTTCAAGTCTTGTTATCTCAGGTATATTCTCCTGAGCGGCATCGGCAAGCCTAGTAATATAATTATCGAGAGCCACCTTCTGTGCGCCGTTAAGACTTTCCGTATTGAAATTGTCATTCACAAATTTATCTATACGATAATGATAGCTGCTTACAGCCTTTTCAAACAACGTTTCCAATTCCCTGTATTCCTGTTCCAAAACTGTAAATTGTTCCTTAATACTGTTAATATCAGAAGCATTTGTAACAGTTCTGTACAGCTCTATATATTCCATTTCATTATCTATATACCTTAGTGTTATTTCCTTAAGCCCTTCTTCATTTCTGTCTGTAGGGATAAAGTCGTATATTATATCTCTGTAATCGCCTAATTCGGAGTAAATATCGTCAAAAATATTATTTATCTCCTCTTCGTTTTCTCCTGCATATATATCCCCAAGCTTTGAAAGATAAAGCATGTCCGCATAATCCGTTATACATATGCATTTATATAAAAATTCATATGCTCTGCCATAGGACATTGTTTCATTTGAAATATATACATCAGGCTGTGTTCTGAGCATAACAGTTCTGTTAACATGATCCCATTCCATATCGATACCTGCTGCTGTAGCTACGGCTCTGAGGGGAATGAGCATATATCCGTCTATTATCTGAGCAGGCAGATCTAATGCCACAGCCGTATTGTTATCTATAGTCAGATGATTTTTATATGCTGATATTTCAATTGTTTTGGTTTCATTTACAAGCGTAGCTGTTTTTGTATCATTATTCCAGCTTATTTCATAACCGAGTTTTTCAAAAACTCCTCTTACGGGAATAAATGCTCTGCCGTCTGTAAGAAAAGGCTGAGAGCCGCTAAATTCAATGCTCTCACCATTTATGGCTACTGAAATATCGGCAGCCCATACATTTGTGCCTATAGTACAGAACAGCAGCATAAAAGCAATTATTTTTTTCATATCGCTTCCCCCTTTCGGGCTATATTTATATTTTCAATTTAAGTATACACTAAATTCACTATAAAATCTACATATTTTTAATAAACCAATCCACAAAATATTTGTCCGCTATTTCAACTCCGCTGTGATTAAGGTGGGCATCATCTCTGAAATTGTCATGGGTAAAAAGCTTTTCATTTCTGTTGACAATGTTGTAATCCAGATATTTAACATTATTTTCATCAGCAATTTTTTGTATGCTGTCATGTATTTTATCATAATTTTTTATATAACCCATAGATACATTGGCTATGGGAGCGGTAACAAAAATAACATTAATATTGCTGCTTTTGCAAAGTGAAACTATCTTTTCAAGATATTTGACCTGTGTGGAATTGATTTCCCATTCCTTTCCGTCAAGGTCCTTGAACTGATTTGTCTTGTCAAATTCATTGGGAAGCATATGATAATCGCAAAATGTATAGCCCTTTGAACGGTATTTTTCAGTACCCTGCTGTCTTTGAGCAGCAGGCAGCGATACACCGTAATTATTCTCTATTTTTTCTTTGAGCTTTGAATTTCTGTATGCAAAGTAATCCTTCTGATACCTGAAAATATTGATATTATACATTATCTTTTCACTCAGAGGAAAGACTTCCTTAATATATTCCTTTTCAAGCTCGGAATTTTTCATGACCTGAAAAAGATAACCTGCCTGAGTCAGCTCAAATTCATCGTCCATCATATCCCAATACACTTCAACAACGACGGTTTTGGGCTTCTGATAGTTAAGTATTTCCCTTAATGTATAATATGTGGAATCCATATGCTGCAAAGGCATTCCCATCTGATAGCTGTTTGTGCCTAAGCCCTTATCCACTATTTCCGGGTCAAATGTGCAGTAGGAATGAGAAGAGCCTATGAACACCATGTCAAGGCTGTTCTTTGGCTGAGCATAAAATTCGTTCCAGCGGCTTTCATTGTAATTATTTATTAAATTTTCAGTAGTTGCGGCAGCATATTTAACGCCTATATATTGGACGAGATAATAAAGGCATAGTGCAAAAAGCGCCAGCTTTATTATAAATATCAGCCATTTTTTAAAACTGGAAATAAATGAATTCTCCGCCACCTGAGAACACCCCCGTACAAAGTATAACCGCCATAAGAATATAATAATATATAAATCTTACAGGGAAAGGAAGCTTATCCATAAGGTCATGTATGTCCTTGTTGAAGCCTATCATATCCGAGAATATCAGTATGAGTATTGAGCCTATAAGCAAAATTATTTCAAACATCTGCAAACCCAGTCCGTTTACAAGCACATACATATACTGTATATCTGTAATACTTTGAATATCATTAAAGAGATTCCTGAAAATATATATACAATCGCCTATGGAATTTGCTCTGAATATTATCCACGCCAGTACAACAAGTATAAATGTTATAAGCACCCTGAATATATCAAACACAAAAAATTTACACTCGGGCAAGATCTTATTCTTAATATCTCCTATTACCTGATAAATACCGTGTACGCCGCCCCAGAGCACAAATGTCCAGTTGGCGCCGTGCCACAGACCGCTTACAATAAATGTTATCATTATATTTCTGTATTTTTTAAGCGTTGAGCAGCGACTGCCGCCAAGAGGTATATATACATAATCTCTAAACCATGTGGAAAGAGATATATGCCATCTTCTCCAAAAATCTTTTATACTTTTGGCAAAATATGGTCTGTTAAAGTTATACATAAGATCTATGCCAAGTATTTTGCCGCAGCCTCTGGCAATATCAGTATAGCCGCTGAAATCGCCGTATATCTGGAATGTAAAGAATATCGCAGCTATAATATAGGCTATTCCCGTATGGTCCGTAACATTGTTGAATACCGTATCTACAAGCACAGCTGCCCTGTCGGCGATCACAATCTTCTTGAAATATCCCATTATCATAAGCTTTACGCCTATGGAAAGATTGTCAAGACTGAACTTCTTTTTAGTAAAAAGCTGTGATAAAAGCCTGTCTGCCCTTTCTATGGGACCGGCTACGAGCTGAGGGAAAAATGTAATAAAAAGCGTAAGCTTAAAATAATTTTTCTCAGGCTTAATGTCCTTTCTGTAGACATCTAATGTATATCCTGCTGCCTGGAAGGTATAGAAGGAAATACCCATTGGCAGTATTATATTGAAGTCATTAATGGGATAGGTCCAGCCAAAATGCTCATATATAAACATAAAGGTATGATTTATGAACATCATATATTTGAATATAAACAGCAGACCAAAGTTAATAATAAGGCTGAGTATAAGGAATAATTTGCTCTTATCTCTGTGCTTATCTATACAAAGAGCCAGTATGTAATTGGACAATGTTGAAAAAAATATGAGGAAAATAAGCTCCCATCTCCAGCACATATAGAATATACAGCTGGCAATAAGAAGCATTATCCATCTAATTTTATGGGGTAATGTGTAATACAAAAAAACTACACAAATAAAAAATATTATAAAATCAAGAGAATTAAAAAGCATTGTATCACCTCATATATGCTTATTATATTAAATTTTGACTTCTATTTCAACTAAAAGTCTTGAAATAAGCTGTGTTTTAATATAAAATATAAATAAGCTATATATTCAAAGGAGATAATTATGAAAAAATTTAATCTTGTATTTTTACTTGTGCTTATATCAGGTCTTATACTTGGCAGCTTTATAGGCACTCTTGCCGATAAGCTCCCCTATCTGTACTGGCTAAATTATGGCAAAACAATAGGTCTTACTCAGCCCTTCGTGCTTGATCTTGGTTTTTTTACGCTTAATTTCGGATTTACGGTAAGCTTTACGATCGCAGGTATAATAGGCATGCTTATAGCAGGTATAATTTATAATAAGTGTTTTTAGAGGTATATAAAATGGATATTATTTTGGCATCGGGTTCCCCGAGAAGATATGATTTATTAAAGCAGATAGGTCTTGATTTTAAAGTTATTACCAGCGAGGCAGACGAAAACTATGATGAAAAAATGCCGCCTGCCGATATAGTTATGGACCTTTCTCTAAGAAAAGCAGAAACGGTTTTTCTCAATAATATGCCGAAGAATAATACAGTCGTAATAGGTTCGGATACTATAGTTATGCATAAGGGCAAAATACTTGGAAAGCCATCGGACAGAGCTGATGCGGTAAAAATGCTTAAAGAGCTTTCAGATGATGTTCACCACGTATATACAGGAGTTACAATGTACTATTTTATAAATAACAAAATATTTATAGAAAACTTTGCCGACCGTGCCGATGTGTATTTCAGAAAGCTTTCAGATAAGGAAATAGAGAAATATGTTGACTGCGGAGAGCCTATGGATAAGGCAGGCGCTTATGGTATACAAGGAAAAGGCGCCATACTTGTCAAGAAAATAGAGGGTGATTTTTATACCATAGGTGGCTTGCCTGTTGTGCGCATATATGAGTCATTAATGAGAAACAACGCTATAGACTGACCATTATTATAATTACTGTAAACAATACATTGATTAATGTAAAAGCTGTCCCATTACGATCAAAAGAGATCTTAATGAGCCAGCTTTATTTGGCTTTATATATAAATTGATGTTTAACACTTTTGTATCGGACCGCCGATAGGGTCAAATCCCGCTAAGCTAAGCAAGATCTTGACCCAACAGCCCCTTTATATTTATACACTTATACAATAAACATGTTATAACGATGGCGCAGCATATCCCTGCAAAATCTATCCAAACATCTACAACAGAGCTGGAACGTCCATAAGGGAATAACTGTATCGTTTCATCTACAGCTGCTATCAGAAGCCCTAAAAAAGCTATGTTATGCCAATGTCTTTTTATATCAAGACCATAGAATACAAAGTCTGATGTAAGCAGAAAACCAAGTCCGGCAAATTCCGTAAAATGAGCAAGCTTTCTTATTATTGTTTCGCTTATATGAATATGAACAATGTTTTCTATGAAATCAACTATAGCTCCACTCAAGCCCGAAGACTCAACTGCGTCAAAGGATGAATTTATCCATATGAATCCAATACATAGTATCGTAAACGCAAGAAATACATATTTTAAATATTTCATATTTTATTAAAAGCCTAATATCGGTCCGAATATATCCTGAAGCTCGGTTATATCAGATAGATTATAATTTCTTGTGCATATATCCTGGAATTCGGTCTTTTCGTCCTCTGTTAATGCTTTATACATAGCTTTTGCTTCATTAGCTGCTGAAATTATATCATATGTATAATCATTATAGTAGCCATTCATTGCGTCAAGGATATAGCTTGTTAAATCTTTAAGGTCATCAGTTGAAACGCTTATAAGTACAACATTCTTTGTAGTAATTATAACTCTTTCAAGAGCTTCCTTCTGTCTGTCTGTAAGTACAATGCCGGAAGGAGCTTCGGTAGTCGTTTCGGTAGTTGTTTCTACAGTTGGAGAACTTCCGCCTGAACTGCTTCCGCCGCCTGATGATGAGCCGCCGCCACCACCGCCACCGCCGGAAGTGGTCTTTTTAGTAGTTGTTTCTGATGATTTTTCAGTAGTAGAAGCGGTAGTTGATTCGCTCTTGCTTTCTGAAACGGTAACAGTTTCGCTTTCCTTTACAAAATTGACTAAAGCCTTGCAGACCTCAGCTCTTGTTATATTTTCTTTTGCCCTGAATAAGCCTGCCTCTAATGGCATAATATTGTTATTTATAACATTATCCACATACTGTGCTGCCCATGGAGATACTGCGTCTAATATTTCGGGCTTGATCTCCTTGTTTTCAAGCTTTCCTGCAAGAGATATGACAACACATGCCTGTTCTCTTGTAAAATTGTTCTGTGGTCTGAATGTATTATCTTCAAAGCCATTTATATAGCCGTTGCTCTGAGCAATTCTTACGGCATTGTAGTACCATGCATCAGGATTGCTGTTGTCGGCAAAATCCTTGAGAGTACTGTCTGTCACCTCTTCATAGCCAAATACACTATTGAATACAGTTGTAAGCTCGGCTCTTGTAATAGGTGCATCAGGCTTGAATGTGCCATCGGGATAGCCCTTAAGATAACCTGCATCTGTCATTTTCTTAATAGCCTGACCTGAAGCGTCATCATAATTAACATCAGA
Source organism: uncultured Clostridia bacterium (assembly GCA_947589405.1). GTDB lineage: Bacteria > Bacillota > Clostridia > Lachnospirales > CAG-274 > CANPXH01. The sequence goes on from CANQBT010000053.1 coordinate 12,891, forward strand.
AAAGGCAATATCGGCAGCTGATACAGCTGAAGCGCCTAATACACAGCATACGGCAACAGCTGATAC
>CANQBT010000054.1 GCA_947589405.1 uncultured Clostridia bacterium
AAGAGCGTTATGGAAGGATTAAGTATGCCTTTAGAAAAAGCATTAGAATTATTGAAGGTTCCGAAATCCGACTATCCTAAGTATGAGGAATTACTCAAATAAAGAACCACAAAGTCATAATATAAAATCAAAAAAGCCTTGTCAAACAAGGCTTTTTTGGTGTCATTATATTTGTTATAGTAATGCCGCAATTTTTATCAATCTCTTCTTCTTGTTACCGAGCTTATTATGGCAAGCAGTCTTAAAAGCTGAAGTATAGATGCTGCGGCTGCGGCTACATAGGTAAGGGCAGCAGATGTAAGCACCTTTCTGGCTTCTCTGTTTTCCTCTCCCACAAGATAGCCATATTCGTCAAGCATTTTGAGTGCTCTTGCTGAAGCGTTGAACTCTACGGGAAGAGTCACCAACTGGAAGAACACTACTGCTGAAAAAAGCAGAGCGCCTGCAATAGCAAGGGCATAGCTCTGAATAAAGCTGGCAAGAATAATGCCGATTATAAACAAAGGCATAGCTATCTTGCTGCTGAAGTTCACAACAGGGAATACGGCTGAACGCAGAGTCAGAGGAACATAGCCCTTTGCATGCTGAATGGCATGACCTGTTTCGTGAGCAGCAACGCCTAACGCAGACACACTTCTGGAGCCGTATACAGGCTGTGAAAGATTGATTACCTTCCTTTTCGGATCATAATGGTCTGTAAGAGAGCCTGGTATGGCTTCCACCGTTACGTCTGTAATACCGTTCTGCCTTAAAAGCATTTCTGCTACCTCTGCTCCCGTATAACCTCTTGAATTGGCTTTTTTTGCATACTTGTTGAAGGTAGAGGTAACATTGCCTTGTATTATCATTGTAGCTATTGCCAAAATTAAAACTAAAAAGACCAAAAGTGAATTTATTCCTCCGCCTACCATGTAGGGATAACCATAATACATAAAATTCCTCCTTTTTTAATTAATAGCTTTTCCGTCTATATAAGTATATTTCCCTTTTCTATACTGTGACCTCTCATATAATCGGCGGTGTTCATTTTCTTTCCGCCCTTTGCCTGTATTTCCCTTATGAGAAGAGCGCCGCTGCCTGTCCTTACTGTAAAGCCCTTCTTTTTGTCAACGGCAATTATTTCACCGGGCTTTCCGTCGCTTCCGCTTACAATATCGGCAGCATATATCTTTATTATTTCATCGTTAAAGCTTGTGTATGCTCCCGTTACAGGATTGAAGCCTCTTATTTTGTTCCTTATTTCCTCAGAGCTTTTGCTCCAGTCTATCCTGCCCATTTCTTTTGTTATCATATGGGCATATGACGAAAGACTGTCGTCCTGTTTTTCAGGCTTGGCAGTACCCTTTTCTATCATATCTATGGCTTCGATAAGGGCCTTAGCGCCCTCTATAGCCATTTTGTCATGGAGTGTTCCGTATGTGTCATCATCGGTTATATCCACTTCTCTTTTCAGTATCATATCTCCCGAATCGAGAGCCTTTTCCATATACATGATCGTAACGCCTGTTTTTTTTCTGCCGTCCAAAATACTTTGCTGTATGGGAGCAGCTCCTCTGTACTCAGGCAAAAGGGAACCATGCACATTTATGCAGCCGTATTTGGGAATATTCAATATTCTCTCTGAAAGTATCTGTCCATAAGCAGCTACCACAAATATATCAGCCTTTATTGTTTCCAGAAAATCAGTAAATTTTTCGTCCTTTATTTTTTCAGGCTGATATACAGGTATATTGCTTTCCTCTGCCGCAGCCTTTACAGGTGTGGGAAGAAGCTTCTTGCCTCTGCCCTTTGGTCTGTCAGGCTGACTTATTACAGCAGTTACATTATGCTTTTCTATAAGCGCCTTAAGGGCAGGGACTGCAAAATCAGGAGTTCCCATAAATACAATATCCATGTATTATTCCTCCTCTTCCTCTGCGTCCATAAGCTCGCCTTCTACTATATCTATATACAGCTTGCCGTCAAGATGATCCAGCTCATGGCATATGGCTCTTGCCATAAGCTCCTCACCCTCTGTTATAACAGTTTCTCCATCTCTGTTAAGTGACTGCACCTTTACATAATTAGGTCTTGTTACCTGTCCCATTTTGCCGGGTACGGAAAGGCAGCCTTCGTTTCCTGTCTGAGAGCCTGAGCTTTCCAATATGACAGGATTTATAAATTCAAACAGGCCTTCGCCTATGTCTATCACAACTATTCTTTTGAGCATACCTACCTGCGGAGCCGCAAGCCCTACGCCATTGGCATTATACATAGTGTCTGCAAGATCGTCTAAAAGCTCTATTATCTTAGGGGTAATTTCCTTTACCTCCTTGCATTTTTTCCTCAGTATAGGCTCATCCTGCTCTCTGACCATTCTTATTGCCATTTTGCTTCCTCCTAAAAAATATAGCTGGGATTCAGATATAATCCCACATTTATTTTATCAAGACTTGTCTGCTTAGAAAGCTTATCCAGGCAGAACAGTACATAATTTCTTAATTTATCCTCATTTTCACATTTTACGGTTATCTGCCACCTGTACACATTATTTATTTTGGAAATAACGGCAGGTGTGGGACCAAGACGTGTAAACATATTGTTTTTATTATATCGCTTCATTATATCGGCAAGGCGTGTAATAGTCTGCCTTAATATATATTCGTTCTCGCCCGTAAGCATAACAAGGAAAATATTTGTAAAAGGCGGATAGTTCATGTTTTTTCTGAAAGCTATTTCCTCTTCATAAAATTCCTTGTAATCATTCTCAGCGGCATAACGTATGCTGTAGTTATCGGGAGAATATGTCTGTATATACACGGTCCCTTCCTTATCTGCCCTGCCGGCTCTGCCGGAAACCTGAGAAACCAGCTGATAAGTATTTTCTCCACTTCTGTAATCTCCTATATTAAGTGACAGATCGGCGGCTACTACTCCTACCAAAGTTACATTGGGAAAGTCAAGTCCCTTTGCTATCATCTGAGTGCCTATGAGAATATCCGCCTTTCCTTTTCTGAAATCCTCCAGTATAGTCTGATGGCTGTTTTTTCTCCTTGTAGTGTCCATATCCATTCTCAGCACTCTTGCCTTTGGGAAAAGCCTTAATACCTCCTGTTCTATTTTTTCCGTACCGGCTCCGAAATATTTGATATATTCCGAACCGCATTGCGGACATACGGAAGGCACGCCTATGGTTTTTCCGCAGTAATGACACAAAAGCCTATTTATGCCCTTGTGATATGTATAGCTTACATTACAGTTACCGCAGCTCATTACATAGCCGCAGCTTCTGCATGAAACAAATGTGGAATGACCTCTTCGGTTCAGGAAAAGTATGGTCTGCCTTTTGTTTTCCAGATTTTCATTTATAGCATTTTTAAGCTCGGTGCTGAATACGGAAAAATTTTTGCGGGCAAGCTCTTTTCTCATATCCACAATGTGTATTTTTGGAAAAGTATTGTTCACTCTGTGCTTCAGCTCTATAAGCTCATATTCTCCATGCTGTGCTCTGTAATAGCTCAGAAGAGAAGGAGTAGCGCTACCCAATATAACGGTACAGCCATATAGCTCGCTAAGCTTTTCCGCAATTTCCCTTGCGTCATATTTGGGAGACTGTATGTCCGATTTATAGGTGGATTCATGCTCCTCGTCTATTATTATAACGCCAATATTTTCAAAAGGAGTGAATACGGCAGAGCGGGGTCCTATCATTACAGATATTTCCCTGCGTCTTGCCCTTGTCCATTGGTCATATCTTTCACCGTCCGAAAGCCTTGAATGAGTTACCGCAACTCTGCTTCCGAAACGAGCCACAAAGCGCTCTACAGTCTGCTGGGTAAGTGATATTTCCGGCACAAGCACTATTGCCTCCTTGCCCTGTGAGAGGACCTTTTCAATAGCTCTCATATATATCTCAGTCTTTCCGCTTCCTGTTACGCCATGTATAAGCAAGGGCTTTTTTTCATCTCTATCCATTGCGGAAAAGATACGATACACAGCGTCCGCCTGTTCATCTGTAAGGACAGGAGGTTTGCTCCTCTCCACAAGAGCGGAATTGAAATTCCCTCTGTATTCCTGAACATATGTCTTTACAAGCAGATTCTTTTTAATAAGCGCATTTATGGGCGAATCATCTACGTCCAGAAGTGTCTTTATATGACTTACGGGTATCTCGTCACCGTTCAGAAGGACTTCCAGCACTCTTTTTTGCTTTGTGTCTTTTTTAAGGACCTTTATTATATCCTCATTTATATTTTCGTTATTTACATTAAGCTTTACACAGGCAAAGTTTTTTTCATTCACCTTTTTGGGTACGATACATCTGAAACAGCTGCTGAATGTGGTATAATACTTTTCCTTCATCCAGTTGGCAAGCTCTATACGCTTAGGGCTTATTACTGTATAATCCTCGCATATATTGCTTATTTCCTTAATAAGCGCATCGTCTATGTCGGCTTTGTCCGTAATGCCTACAACATAGCCCTCCGTAGGTCTGTTTCCTCTGCCAAAGGGAACAATTACTCTCATGCCCGGTTCCACAGACATTCCTTCCGGTATTTTGTAATGAAATATGTGGTCAATATTTTTGTGACCTATAGATATTATTACAACTGCATATTTCATATATTACGCTCCCTGCAATCATTACTCCTCTGATATTATCTCCTCAAGATCATCGTCTACTATCTCGACAACATCGTCTTCTTCAATACGGTTCTCAACAGCCTCTTCCGCAAGCTCATCGCCTGCTGTTTCATTGTCGTCCTCATCTTCTTCATATTCGTCGTTTTCGTTTTTTGCTTCCTGCATAACTACGTTCTTTAATTCCAGCTTTATATCATCCTCTTCCTTCTTGACAGGCACAGGTCTGAGCACAGTACCCTGACCTTCGGGAACGACCTTTATCTTGCCTTCCTTTATTTCTTCAACAGCTGTAGATACAGGCTTGTTCTCCATAGGATCTTCGATCATAGGCTCATCGCCGTCTATGATCTGTCTTGCCCTCTTAGCAGCCGCTATTACTATAGTGTAACGGCTTGTAACGTGCTTTTGTGAGTCCTTATTCATAATATCCATAAGTTCTGCATAAGATGGTTTTAACATATCAAATTTCTCCTTTAAACCTTTTTATTATATTTCTGTTGTTTACTGCCTTAGCTCTTTCCGAATCAACTATATTTTTAAGCTTATTGACCGTATCCTCTATGTCGTCATTTATAACGATATAGTCATAGGCGCTTATATATTCCACTTCTTCCAAAGCCCTCTGCGTCCTTGTTTCTATCTGCTGAGCTGTTTCGCTTCCACGACCCTCCAGCCTTGACCTAAGCTCTGCCAATGTTTCGGGCATAAGGAATATGAGAACTGCCTCCGGCACAGCCGACTTCACCTGCAAAGCACCCTGTACCTCTATTTCAAGCATTACATCTTTTCCTGCATTTATGCGGTCTATGACATACTGCTTGGGAGTGCCGTAATAATTCCCGCTGAATACTGCATATTCAAAGAATTCATTATTCTCTATCATATGCTCAAATTCGTCCCTGCTTTTAAAAAAGTAGCTTACGCCTTCCTTGTCCTCTTCTCTTGGCTGTCTTGTGGTAGCTGATATGGAAAGCTCCAGAGGCTCCGATTCAAGAAGCTTTTTCATAACGGTTCCCTTTCCTGCTCCCGACGGTCCCGAAAGCACAAAGAGAAGTCCTTTTTTGTACTCGCTCATATTATGACCCTCTATTCGATATTCTGTATCTGTTCCCTTATTTTTTCCAATTCGCTCTTCGTGTCTACAACAGCGCTTGTTATTTTAAGGTCATTTGACTTGGAACCCATTGTATTTACTTCTCTGTTCATTTCCTGAACAAGAAAATCCAGCTTACGGCCTACAGGGACCTTTTCTTCAATTATAGTCCTCATCTGCTCAATATGGCTGTACATTCTTGTGATCTCCTCATCTATGCACGCCTTGTCGGAAAAAATAAGGACCTCTGTAAGTATTCTGGATTCGTCAGCCTTTATTTCCTCAAGCTCGTTAAGCTTTTCCGTAAGTCTTGCCTTATAGTCCTCAGCGACCAAAGGCGCTCTTTCGTTAATGGCATCTACATATTTCTTTATGATGCCAAGCTTTTCCAGAATACTTGACTTAAGGGCTTCCCCTTCTCTTTCCCTCATTGCCACAAAGCTGTCAAGGGCTTCCTCAGCAGCTTTTGTAAGACATTGGTCTATCTCATCTTCCGCATTTTCGCTTACCAAGCCCTTCTCTACGGAAACGGCATCGGGGAATTTTGCCACAAGGTCAAGAGATATGCTGTCTTTAATATTGTATTTTTCTTTCATTTCGTTTAAAACGGCTATATAGCTTTCAACTATGCCCTCGTTTATGCTTATGCTCACATCATCCTTTGAAAAGGTTTCAAAGGTAACATATACATCTATCTTTCCTCTGAACACCTTAGAGCCTATAAGCTTTTTGAGCTTATCCTCATAGGGCAGCATAATTCTTGGCATTTTTACAGTAACATCATTATATCTGTGATTGACTGCCTTTATCTCCACAACGAATTTCCTGTTGTAGAGAGTACATTCACCACGTCCGTAGCCTGTCATGCTGTGCATTTTAAATACCTCATTTCTAATTTCTTGTATATGCTCTAAGTATACAATATATGATCGGAAAATAAAAGCTTTTTTAACAAAATATTTAAATTATTCATTTTTTGTTAATAATTGGTATATTGTACATATAAAAAGGGACGCCAAATAAATGGTATCCCTTTAATTTACGCATTTTAGATCCTGTCCAGCGTTATCCTTCCAAGCTTTGCCCCTCTGAATTCGTCTATAAGTATATCGGCTGTTCTCTTGTAATCGATCTCGTTTCCTTTCTTTATGAATCCTCTCTTTTCCCCTATAAGCTTCAATACGTCGTGGGAAGGCGTTCCCGGATCATACTCCACGCCATATCTTGCTTTGACAGCATCGGGATAGAGCTTGTCAAGGTACTCTATAAGATTACATGCTAACTCGGCGGAATCGATTATATCATCGTTTATGGCTCCCGTAAAGGCAAGCTTAAGCCCTACTTCCCTATCCTCAAACTTAGGCCATAGTATGCCCGGAGTATCAAGCAGTTCAAAATCCTTCCTTACCTTTATCCATTGCTTACCTCTTGTAACGCCTGCCTTATCTCCTGTCTTTGCCATATTTCTGCCTGCCAGCTTATTGATAAGAGTGGACTTGCCCACATTGGGTATGCCAACTATCATAGCCCTTACAGGCACGAATATCCTGCCTCTTTTTTTAAGTCTTTCTATTTTTTCTTCCATAAGGCTGCGGGCTATAGGATATATTTCCCTTATACCTCTGCCGTTTATGGAATTGACCTGTACCGTCTCAAAGCCCTTTTCCCTAAAACAGTCTTGCCATTCTTTGGTTATTTCCTCATCAGCCAGATCGCACTTGTTCAGTATTATTATTCTCTTTTTATTCCTTGCAAGGTCATCTATTTCGGGATTTTTACTGCTCATAGGCGATCTTGCGTCCAAAAGCTCTATAACTATATCTACAAGAGATATGTTTTCCTCCATCATTCTGCGGGTCTTTGTCATATGACCCGGATACCATTGTATATCCATAGCTTACTCCTTATATTTTTCCTCATAAAAATACAAGACAGAGAAAAACCTCTGTCTTGACGCTTTGAAATTATTTTGAATTTCTTCTTGTGATGTCTTCCTTGATCTTAGCAGCCTTACCGACTCTGTCTCTGAGATAGTTGAGCTTAGCTCTTCTTACTATACCGTATCTTACTACCTCGATATGGTCGATTCTGGGAGAGTGAAGAGGCCATGTTTTTTCAACGCCTACGCCATAAGAAAGTCTTCTTACGGTAAAGGTCTCTCTTGAGCTGCCGCCCTGTCTTTTCAAAACAATACCCTCAAACATCTGGATCCTTTCCTTTGAGCCTTCTACTACCTTAGCATATACTCTTACGGTATCGCCAACGTTGAACTCAGGAATGTTATCCTTAAGCTGAGCCTTTTCGATTTCTCTTATAATTTCATTGTTCATGAGGTGATCCTCCCTTTCATCATAAATGTTCTTAATGCCATATTTAATCCCTTAGGGAAGCACCAGCGGACCATTCGTTTTCACTACAATTCGATATTATACCACATGGTAAAAATAATTGCAAGCCTTTTCTTACTCAAATTTTAAAATAAATACAGGCGGATCCTCCTGATTCTGAAGCATATATGAAATAGAAGCCTCTGTACCCTCTGTTTTATTAAACTGTAGAGTACCGTCATCGCCGATGAGTCCAAGAAGCTTTTTCCCTGTGGCAAGGCATTCCACATATGCAAAGCGTCCGCAGCTGCATGCATAGTATCCCTTTGCGGCGTCTTCATCGTTTATTTCTCCCAATGACTTAAGCTTGTCTATAATATCCGGCATATTTTCCGTATTTATTTTATCAAAGTCTGCAATATTGTACAAAGGCATAAGTCCAAGATCCATATCGGGACATTTCTCATTTATATACATAACGGCGTCCTTCTCCTTTTCAAGAGAATTGCTTACCACGCTCCATTGTCCGTCAGAGCCCTTTACCAAAGCCATATGCTTTATATCGGAAGGTGCGTCTACCATATTTCCCACAACTACTGCATATTTATCATCGCAGGCAATATGCTTTATGTCATAGCCAGTCATGGAGCAAGCCTCCAGCACAGCGGTATTTTCAGCATCGCCCCTTTTGGGATTTCTTATATCGCCATGAGAAAGAGAATATATCATAACAAGATTTCTGTACTGTTCTCCTGTAAGCATAACAGGCTCCGTACTTTCGGATATGGCATAATATCCGTCTTTTGTATTGAGTACCGCAAAAAGCGCCAGAGAATTATCCTTTATATCCTGTCCCGTCACTATACCCATATCCGACGGTCTGATATATATAATATCCACAAGCTTTGAGACCTCCTCATCGGTAAGACCTGTGTCCTTGTCCTTGAGTATTTCCGAAGCCGGCACATCTGCCTTATTCTTATAGCTGTATAAAAATCCGTATTCGGTCACAAGACGAAGTTCATTTTTGTTTTCGTCAAAATAGCTTTCCGCTTCCTCAAGAGCCTTCTGAAGTCCTGCCTTATTTGTGTCGGTAAGGGCGATGTCTGAGGCTCCCACCTGCATAGTTACAACATCATCGCTGCTTTCGGGCAGCATATCATCATCTTTGTGATTTACAAAATAGGCGGCAGCCAGTATAGCTATTACCACAATTATGCATATTGCTATAGGTATTATATTTCTGCTTTTCTTCTCCTCATTGCTCTCCATCAGAGTATTCACTCTCCTTATCCTTTATAGTATCAAATACATCTTCCATTTCCTTTTTGTGTATTTCCAGTATTTTGGCAACTCTGTTTTCGATCTCCGTAGGGTCCTCACTATAGTCTGTAACGATCTCCCACACAGGGTTATAGTCGTCGTCTGCCTCCTCTATCTCGGCTGTGCCCTTGAACACATCTGTATCGTAATAGTCATATATTGCATTATACTCCCAGTCCTCTACGTCCTTTGCCGTTGAAAGCTTTATATGGAGCTTCATGCCGTCATCTTCCTCAGATACAAATATATTCACGATATAGTCTGCGTTCTCGGTAATGTCCAGAACTGCCAGCTCCTTTTCAAGAAAGCCTGTGGTTTTATTTTTAAGCATAATTACAAATACTGTTTCTTCCATATTATACACCCTTTCATTCCGCTTCATCCCAACTATGCCTGTGAAGATGTCCCTTCATAAGACAATCTTTAAAATTATTCTGCCTGAGAGCTTCATAGAGCACTATCGCTACCGAATTGGCAAGATTAAGGCTTCTGTACTTTTCAAGCATAGGTATCCTTATAGCCGAGCTTCTGTATTTCAGCAGTATTTCCTCAGGTATGCCTGAGCCTTCGCTGCCGAACATTATAAAATCGTTTTCGCCATAGCTTACATCGGTGTAGCATTTTTCCGCTTTCGTTGAAGCCATATATATAACGGCGCCTTTGTTTTTTTCCAGAAAATCGTCAAAGCTGTCATAATAGCTTACATCAATATCATTCCAGTAGTCCATTCCTGCCCGCTTCAGCATTTTGTCATTTATTATAAAGCCGAAGGGTCTTATAAGATGAAGCCTTGTGCCTGTTGCGGCACATGTTCTGCCTATATTTCCTGTATTTGCAGGTATTTCAGGCTGATGCAGAATTATGTTCATACCACAAAGTCCTCCATTTTAAGCATACTCTCAGTTTAATATAGCATAAAAGCCAATAATTTACAACATAATAAGGGCTTTTTTATAAAAAAACTATTGACATTAAAGTTAAATTATATTAATCTTTAATTGATAATAGTTATTCGTTGGACATTACAGAGGGGGTATTTAATATGAACAAGCTGGCTGAAAATCTTAAAGCTAACAAGCTTAAGATCACTCCTCAGCGTCTTGCTATATACAGCTATCTTGCAAATACAAATGAGCATCCGACAGTCGAAACAATATATAATCATCTTAAAAAGGATTATCCTGCCATGAGCCTTGCCACAGTATACAAGACCGTTGCAGCTCTAAGGGACTGCCGACTTATCAAGGAATTCAATCTTGGTGAAGAATGCAACCGATATGACGCCAATAACGATATGCACTCACATCTTCTCTGCACCAAATGTCACAGAGTATTTGACTACTATGGGGATATTGATATTAAGCACGTACTGTATGAGCTTAAATCAAGCTTCGGCTTTGAAACAACGGCGATGGATATAAATTTCTACGGAGTATGTGAGGAATGCAAAAGAAATAATAACGATAATTGATAAAACAGTCGGCTATGCCGAAACGGAATACAAATTAATACACCATATAACCAAAACACCGCAGATACTTATGTATCTGCGGTAATTTTTTAGTTTTTCTCAACACCGAGAGTAACTGTTTCGCCGTTTATATTCCATTCCTTGCTTATAGGAGTATCGCCTTGACAAATATCGTCTGCCAGTACGTCTGTGGAAATAGCTTCCTTATTTCTGTCGAATATCTCGGCTATTTTTTCATTGCCCTTGTGGTATACCTTTATTCTGTCAAGTACCTCAAAGTCGGCTTCCTTTCTCATTGTCTGTATTTTTGAAACAAGCTCTCTCACAAAGCCCTCTTCAATAAGCTCAGGTGAAAGCTCTGTGCTCAGCACGACTGTAGTGGACTTGTCGCTTTCTGCAACATATCCCTCTGCCTGAGCAGTTTCGGTAAGCACATCGTCCTCCGCAAGCTCTATATCAGTACCGTCAACGGTAAACCTGATAACGCCGTTTGTCTTAAGCTCGTTCATAAGAGCGTTGCCGTCGCCGTTTCTCAGATACTCGCCTATAGCAGGCACAAGCTTGCCGTATTTCCTGCCAAGTGTTCTCAGCTGTGGCTTGAAGCTATAGCTTGTGAACCTGCTTGCATCGTCAACAAATTCAAGATGCTTTACATTCAGCTCATCAAGTATTATATCATAGTACTCCTCGTCAAGATGCTTTTCCGCCTGTATATACATATTGCCTATAGGCTGTCTGTTCTTAATATTGGCAGTATTTCTTGCGGCACGTCCCGCAACAACGGCAGAGAGCACAAGCTCCATATTTACCTCAAGCTTGTCGTCTATCATAGATTCGTCAGCCTCAGGGAAGTCGCAAAGATGCACGGATTCGGGAGTGTTTTTATCTACATTTCTCACAAGATTCTGATACATATTTTCAGCCATAAAAGGCGTGAAAGGCGCTGAAAGCTTAGCCATAGTCACAAGAACTGTGTAAAGGGTCATATAGGCGTTTACCTTGTCCTGAGGCATATCCTTGCCCCAGAAGCGCTCTCTTGATCGTCTTACATACCAGTTTGAAAGCTCGTCAACAAAGTCCGCCATAGCTCTTGCAGACTCGGTTATCTTGTAATTGTCAAGGGACTTGTCTACAAACTTAACAAGAGTGTTGAGCTTTGAAAGCACCCACTTATCCATAGGCGCAAGCTTGTCATACTCCAGCTTGTAATTTGTAGGATCGAAGTTATCTATATTGGCATAGAGCACAAAGAACGCATATGTGTTCCAAAGAGTACCCATGAATTTCCTCTGATACTCGTTTACTGCCTTATCGTCAAAGCGGTTAGGGAGCCATGGTGCGGAATTGGCATAGAAATACCACCTTACGGCATCGGCGCCCTGATTGTCAAGTACTGACCATGGGTCTACAACATTGCCAAGATGCTTGGACATCTTTCTGCCCTCACGATCCTGTACGTGACCTAAAACTATAACGTTCTTATAAGGACTTCTGTCAAATATAAGAGTAGAAATAGCCATAAGGGTGTAGAACCAGCCTCTTGTCTGGTCTATAGCCTCTGAAATAAAGTCGGCGGGATAGTTTTCGTCAAATATCTCCTTGTTCTCAAAGGGATAATGCCATTGTGCAAAGGGCATTGAGCCTGAGTCGAACCAGCAGTCTATTACTTCGGGAACTCTGTGCATTTTGCCTCCGCACTCAGGGCAGTTCAGCTCAACAGCGTCTATATAAGGCTTGTGAAGCTCTATATCATCGGGACAGTTGTCGCTCATTTCCTTAAGCTCGGCAATAGAGCCTATGGCATGTCTGTGACCGCACTTGCACTCCCATATAGGCAGAGGAGTACCCCAATATCTTTCTCTTGAAAGACCCCAGTCAATAACGTTTTCAAGGAAGTTGCCGAAACGTCCTGTCTTTATATTGTCGGGCATCCAGTTTACAGTGTTGTTATTTTTAAGAAGGTTATCCCTTACCTTTGTCATCTCTATGAACCATGTATCTCTTGCATAGTAGAGAAGCGGTGTATCACATCTCCAGCAGAAGGGATAATCATGCTCAAAGGGAATAGCCGCATAGAGCTTGCCGCTTTCCTCAAGGCGCTTCAATA
>CANQBT010000055.1 GCA_947589405.1 uncultured Clostridia bacterium
AGCGCATGCAGGCTTATGGGACTTACAGGCAAAAGAGCCTATGCTCAGGACAATCTTATAATACCTGTGGAAAATGAAAACGGAATAAAGGTACTCAGTCTTAATCTTATGCTTCCCGATGAAAATCAGCCTGTGATATGGAGAGGTTCGCTTCTCTCAAGCTGTGTAAAGCAGTTCTGGGTAGAGGCACTTTGGGGCGAGCTGGACTATCTTATAGTGGATATGCCTCCGGGAACAGGTGATATATCACTTACGGTCATGCAGAGCATACCTCTTACGGGTATAGTAATGGTAAGCGTACCTCAGGACATGGTAAACATGATAGTTTCAAAGTCCATAAATATGACAAGAATGCTTAACATACCCATACTGGGACTTGTGGAAAATATGAGCTATATCATATGTCCTCATTGCGGTGAGAAGATACGCATTTTCTCGGGAGAAAACACAGAGGGCTTTCTTAAAGAAAACGGCATTGAGCTTCTGGGAGAGCTGCCTACAGACGTAACGGTATCCGATATGGCGGACAACGGCTATTACAATGTAAAGGACGAGATCGCCGCTGAATTCAAGAGCATTACGGAAAATGTAATAAAGGCGGCGGAGGATATTAATAAACAGTAAAATCTATATTATCAAATAAAAAAGGACAGATATGTTCAAATGCCGATAAAGAGCATAGGTGAACAGTCTGTCCTTTTGTAATTAATTGTTTAGTAAAGAGCTTAAATTATATTTTTTTGAACTGATTTACAGCTGAAGCAATAGCTCTTATTGAGCTTTTTGCAGTATTTGAGCTTATGCCTACCGCATAGTAGGACTCATTTCTACAGTTGTATACCTGGACATAGGTTATAGCTCTTGACTTATTGCCGAATTCCATAGAGTGCTGAGAATAATCGGCTACGTTAAACGTAATATCGAATTTATCCATAAGAGCCTTGCAGAATGCGTCTACAATACCGTTGCCATGACCCTTTAACACAAGGTCCTCGCCTCTGTATGTAATATTACATTCCATATCTACATTATCCTTTGTAGAATGCTCTGTGTAATATACAACTGAAAGCGGTTCCTTTACATAATACGTGTCTAAGAAAAGGTCGTATATCTCCTGAGGAGTAAGCTCCTTATCCTTGTCAACAGAGACCTGCGTTACCTTAGGTCCGAAATCCTGCTGCATTGCCTTAGGCACATGAAGTCCATAGTTTGTTTCCAGTATATAGGCTACGCCGCCTTTGCCTGACTGTGAGTTTATTCTTATAATAGGGTCGTAATTTCTGCCTACGTCAAGAGGATCTATAGGAAGATAAGGTACCTCCCATCTGTCGGGGTGGTCTATCATCTTTGCCATACCCTTCTTTATAGCGTCCTGATGAGAGCCTGAGAAAGCTGTATACACAAGGTCCCCTGCATAGGGGTGTCTTGGGTGTACGGCAAGCCCTGTGGAGGATTCGTATATATCTATTGCTTCGTTTACTCTTGTAAAGTCAAGCTTGGGATCTATGCCCTGTGAGAACATATTAAGGGCGATCGTAAGTATATCTGCATTTCCTGTTCTTTCGCCATTGCCGAAAAGAGTGCCCTCGACTCTGTCTGCACCTGCCATAACGCCAAGCTCTGAAGCGGCTACTGCGCAGCCTCTGTCATTGTGGGTATGAAGGCTTATTATAACGTTTTCTCTGTACTTTATATTTCTGCATACGTACTCTATCTGGTCTGCATATACGTTAGGCGTTGCCATTTCAACTGTGTTTGGCAGATTGATTATGACCTTCCTGTCGGAAGTGGGCTTCCACACGTCAAGTACAGCATTGCATATCTCAACGGCATAGTCTACCTCTGTGCCTGAAAAGCTCTCGGGTGAGTACTCGAATAAGAATCTGTCCTTGCCGTATTCTTCCGCAAGGTCATCTATAAGTATGGCGCCGTCTACCGCAAGCTTTGTTATCTCCTCTTTGGACATATTGAATACAACATCTCTCTGAAGTGTAGATGTAGAATTGTACAGATGCACTATTGCCTTTGGTATGCCCTCAAGGGCTTCAAATGTCCTTCTTATGATATGCTCTCTTGCCTGTGTAAGCACCTGTATGGTTACGTCATCGGGGATCAGCTTTTGTTCTATAAGCGTGCGGCAGAAATTGAACTCCGTATCGCTTGCAGCGGGAAAGCCTACCTCTATCTCCTTAAAGCCTATCTCTACAAGATACCTGAAAAATTTTATTTTCTGGTCTAAATTCATAGGCTTTTCAAGAGCCTGATTGCCGTCTCTAAGGTCTACGCTGCACCATATAGGCGCCTTCTCTATGACCCTTGAAGGCCATTGTCTGTCGGGCAGATCAATGGGTGGGAACTGTCTGTAGCGTTGGTAATTCATTTTGTTTTTTCTCCTTTCATATTTAAACGATATATCAATATACGAAGCTATTGCAAACCCTGAAAGCAATAAAAAATCTTCGTCTCTTTAAGAGACGAAGATATATACTCCGCGGTACCACTCTAATTCATTAATAAAAATTAATGCACTCACAGGTACAGGACATAATACATATGCCGATACCCTGCTCCTCTATCGGTGAGCTTCCGTCTGCACCTACTGTCAGTTCAGCACAGCCACTCAAAGGCGAGTTCGGACAGATGGGAATACCGCCTTGCACCGACCGACGGCTCTCTGAAAGTCCTTTCTGACTTACTGCTCCTTATCACAGTGTTACCTTATTGATAGATAACATTTTAACAGATATGTTCTGCTGTGTCAAGGGCAAAAAATTAAAATTTGATATACAAAAACTTAAATAAATAATATTACAGCGTGAAAAAATTGCATTATTCAAATTTCAAGGCCGTTATGACAGCTGCTGTCTGCTTTTATTCAAGCTCTTGCTCACCCAGCGAAACGGAATATCTATTGCCTGAATACTCGTTTACTTTCACATTGTACATTGTGTAGCTGAATTTTTCTGTTTTTCCCGCTTCAATATAGTAATGTTCGGTATGCGTATCATTATTGTATTTGAAATTCACATCGGCAGATGCATCACGGTGCATTCTGTTCTGTATAGTGAAGCTGAATTCCGCTCTGTCGTCATCATGAAATACGCTGTATATTCCCTTACAGCTTTTATTGAGTATAGACAAAGGCTTATCCTTATACATCATATCGTTTTTATAATTACTTAAAAATGTAGGGAATTTATCTTTTACCATTTTGCCGATCTCATTATCGGGGACCTTGTTCACATATTCCTCTGCTTTGTCGTAGTCGTAATCGTTATAAGCCCCTGCGGCAGTATTCAGATATTCGGTATATTCGTTATATGTAGCTATGTTTTCCTTGAGCTTATTTGCCTGCTCGTGCTTGGGAGAAATATCCAGCACTTCGTTTACAGTCTTTTCAGCATCGTCAATTTCCTTTGCTTTAAAGGCGCTCATGGCTTGTGAATATTTGTTCTCCACATACTTTTCAATATCGCTCAATACCTTCTTGGCAGTATCGTTATGATACTTTGGATCTATTTCGTTAAGGTATTCATAGGCTTCCTTATATTTGCCGTCGCTGTAAAGCTTGCTGACGCTTTCTCCTATGGCGTTAAATGCCATATTGTAGGGGTCATCGGCAACAACAAGATCGGGACAGAGTTCATTGGCTTCGGCAGCGTATTCCATAGCGTCTGTATAATTGGCGCTTTTATATTCCTCCCTGCTGAGGTCATAAAGCTCGGAAGCCTTTTTGATATTGTTTATTATTTTTCTGCTCTCGGAAGCGTTGGGACCTAAAGGCATGACATAGCTGTAATACTTAATGGCAGCCTCATGATCTCCCAATGACAGGGCTTCCCTTGCTGCTGTAATATTTCTGCCGTCAAATTGGCACCATATGACAACTACGGCTACGAATACCGCTGTAACGGCAGCGGTCGTACAACAGACTGTCTTTATTATCTTCTTTCTTTTTTCGGCATTTTTCTGAAGCTGAAGCTGTCTTTCCTCCTCAGCTGCCTTTGCTTCTTCTTCAATACGGAGGGCTTCCTTTGCGTCTGTTTTTGCCTTTTCCTCTGCCGTACGCTTTTCCTCTTCTTCTCTGATATTTATTGCCTTTTTTTCATCTTCCGTAAGATTCGGCTCTCTTCTGGGCTTAAGGTCAAGGTCATGGCCGCAGGCTGAGCATTTCAATGGATTATCGGCAAGTGAACGTGCTCCTCCGCAATATGTACACACTCTGTACAGAGGGTGCTCATCGTCAAAGAGCAAGGGCTTGTTGTTTTCGTTGAACCTTGTTCCGCAGTCTCGGCATACCTTAGAAGCGCTGCCGCTGAGCTTGCAACCGCATCTTCCGCACACGTATACATTGCCGTCGTCTGTATATTTTATTATTTTGTGTTCATCGTCAAATGCCTTATTGCATTCGGGACATTCCTCGAGAGCACCGCTTTTAAGCTCGCTGTCACAGTAAGGACATATATATTTTTTATCAGATACGATGCTTTCACCGCATTTGCTGCAAAAAACAGCGTCATCGGGAAGCTCTGAACCGCAGTTTGGACAATTTATCATGTGTATCCCCCTTAGCCGATAATATTGATATGCGCTTTAAAAACGGTATTGCCGACGCAAATGACTTTGACTTGTATTACAGCTTTATAAAGTGTATGGTATTTCCGTTGTCTTTGACTACCTTCATAAGATCGCTAAAGCTGAGCCATACCGTAGCGGTATTTATATTAGGATGAAAACCAAGCTCTTCCATATCCTTAAGCTCTTCGTCAAACACAAGCTCCACTTTACGATCACTATCGTTGAGTATACCGAAGGGAGATACAGAACCCTGTGTAAGTCCAAGACAGTTCATAAGTCTTTCCGAAGAGCCGAAGCTCAGACGGCTTGAACCTATCTGTTCTCTTACGCTTTTAAGGTCTACCTCCTTATGTCCCGGAGTCACTACAAGAAAATGACGCTTTCCGCTGCCATCACGAAGAAAAAGGTTCTTGCAAATTTCACCTTTATTATACATACCTTTTTTATCAAGCTCTTCTATTGTAAATATAGCTTCATGCTCTTCTGTTCTGTAATTTATATTGAGCTTGTTGAGCTTGTCATATACCTTTTGTTTTATTTCTCTGTCCATAGTCTTTTAAAAATCGAAGCTGCGTATAAGTACCGCAAATATTCCGCCGCCTAAGACAGCGTATACCAAAGCGCTTATTGCCCACAGCACAAAAATAGATACGATATACAAATATACTCTTTTGTCCTTATGTATAAATGAGAGCTGAAGCATAGCCGTGTATGAAAGCATTATGCCGTATAGACCTCCCATTATAAGGAACACAAATGAAACAGGTGCAAAGAATATGGAGCATACAGCTGCGCATATAAGTCCCGTAAGCTCGCCGGCAGCCTTAAGCCCCGATATTTCCATAGTGCTGCTTATGCTTATTTCCTTCTTGGCTATTGTTCCGGCAAAAAGATTTATAATAAGAGCAAATATAAAATCCAAAGCAAAGCTTGCAATAAAGGCAAGTACAGCCAATTCCACTCTGTTGATAAGCGTTATACTGTGGAAAAATACAAGAGTAAGCAGAATATAAAGTGTTGAAAAACCTGCCTTTACAAGCATGAGCTTAAGACCCATTTTGCCGTTATCTCTGTTCATAAATGACTGAACGGCAGTACATGGAGCCTTTATAAGCTCTATCAGAAGCGTAAATACGGAAAGTATTGCCATAAAAAACTTATTCAGGTCATAGCCTTTGGCAGCGTCTTTTGCTGTCTGAGCACAGTTGCAGGTCTCCCCGTCCTTTAGCTCTCTTCCGCAGTTTGAACAGTACATAACATCTCTCCTTTGTATGATAACAAAATGACTGCCGTTCCATAAGGGCAGCCGCTGCCGGTATTATAACTTATCTGAAGCAGGAAATAAAGCTTGCTTGAATTTTCTGCGAAGATAAGTTAACGATATGTTTTTCCTGTTTTGGAGCATAGCGACAAAATATACTGCGTAAGCAGTAAAAGGCGAAGCATTTTAGGAAAAACATAGAGTATCTGAAGATAAAAATGGAACTTGTTCCGATTTTATAGTAGCACAGAATATTTTCTTAGTCAAGGGCGAGTATATTTTGCACAGATGCTTTAAGCTGCTCTGCCGCAGCCCTTATATTTTCATGAGCAAATATGGCGGATACTGTTGCAATGCCGCTTATACCATAGCCCTTAAGCTCTTCTATATTTTCATTATTTATGCCGCCTATGGCGACCGAAGGTATCGGTATGCTGCCGTTTATCTTCTGCGCCAACTCCCTTGTCATATGGGTGGTGCCGTCTTTTGTATCTGTGTTGAATACGGCTCCTATACCCAGATAGTCCGCTCCCTCTTCATAAGCTTGAAGGGCTCTTTCATATGTCCTGGCGGTACCGCCTATTATGCTGTTCTTTCCAAGTATTTTTCTTGCCTGAGCCACAGACATATCCTCTGCGCCTACATGCACTCCGTCTGCGCCTATTTCTCTGCAAAGCTCAACGTTGTCGTTTATTACAAGGGGTATGCCGTATTTATCCGTTATTTTTTTTACGTCCAGAGCGATAGCTTTGAATTTTTCATAAGGCGCTGTCTTTTCCCTTATCTGTACGAATGTGACTCCGCCCAATATAGCCTCTTCTACCGCTTCTGCAAGGCTCATATCCTTAAGCCATCTTCTGTCCGTAACTGCATAAAGCATAAGATCCTGTGGTTTCAGTTTCATATATCATCAATCCTTTGTATTGTGTATTTTTTTATATCAGCAAGGGCTCGTATACCTTGTCTTTGCTTACAAGCATATCTGTAAACACAATGCCGTCGGGGTCATTTCCGCTTTTGTTTATAAAGCCCGATTTACGGCAGTCCTTTATATCGCCGCATCTTTCGGCTCTCCTGAAGCTTCTGCCCATGTCAAGAGACGGATTTTTGAAAACGCCGAAGGGATTTTTCCACCATAGGCATAGTTTGTTCTGTATTATTCCGATAACGCAAAGCTCTGCTTTTCCTTCCCAAAGAAATATAGGCTGAGATATGCCGCTGCTGTCCTTTTTGATATAAACGACTCTGCCTGATCGTCTGCCTGAGGTTATAACAGATAAGTAAAGGGCTTCGTCTGTAACAGCTGCCGAATAGTCCAATATGCTTTCCACAGAGGTGTACAGCATTTTAAAGCTTCCTGCACCTTCCGAAGTAAGCTCTCTGTAGCCAAGCTGATATTCTGAGCTTTTTCTTACATATATAATAATGTTATTTTCTCCGCCCATATTCACAAGCCTGAGAGATGAGGGGATATAGGGATCTATGGCAGTACCGGGACTCCAGCCGTTTTTTGTTCTGTGAAGCTCTGTAAGAAGCTCTTCTCCCTTATCGCCCTCTGAATTGAATATAAGTCTTGCCCCTTCATTATAGGGTATATAGTGTATTATTATATTTTCGGCTCTTTTGTTTTCAAGCAGTATTCTTGGCTCTCTGCCCTTTGTTCCGACAGAAATGCCGCCTACCGTGTTCTGATAAACTGCCATAAGCTCATGTCCCTCCGCTATTGTAAAGGCAGGGCGGGCATCTTTGCCTATTATTTCGGGATAGGTCCATGTATCATCTCTTTTTTCACGGTAGTATATATTTCCCTGTCTATGGTACACAGCCATGATATTTCCCGATCTGTTCCTTATTATATAACAGTCCATAACATCACCTCTTTTAAATATATGAGGCGATATTACCGTTTATTTCATATCTATACATATTCCGCAGACTATCTCTGTTACCTTGTCAGCCCATTCTGCCAGGCCTGCGTTTATATAGCTTAGCTCCTCCATATATCTGAGAGTGGCTTCATCGTAGTCCCCTCCGCCCTCCTGTACATTGTCCGTGACCGCTATAATGTTGTCTGCCTTTATTTTCTTTATGCATTCCAGTACATACCTTCCGTCCTTTGGCTTTTTTTTGAACATTTCATTTGCCATAAGACAGGATACGCCTTCAATAATGACGGTATCCTCCGTATTTACTTTGTCTATATCTCTGTACTGCTCAATGGTAATAAAGCCTTTTCCTTCACGCATTTTTCTGTGACGGGCTATACGCCTTCTGCCTTCGTCACCGTAAGGCTCCATGCATGCGATATAGTATACCTTGTCTTTTTTCAATTTCTGAGCAAGCTCTTCGGCATACTGAGATTTTCCCGAACCGCTGCCGCCTATAATAAGTACATTCATCTCTTATAGCTCTCCATTCCAAGCTCCTCAAAGGTCTTGTTGTTATATACTGCCATTGCCATATCCAGAAGGGGAAAAAGCATTATTGCTCCTGTTCCTTCGCCTAAAGCCATATTTCCGTCTATTACCGCTTCAAGTCCCAGCCTTTCAAGAGCAAGGGCGCATAGCGGTTCTCTTCCTCTGTGAGAGCCTATTACATAGTCTGCAATGTCGCAATGCTCCAGCTGAGCCAAAAGCAAAGCGGAAAGACTGACTGCTCCGTCGGCAATAACGGGTATGCCGTATTTTTTTGCGCCTATAAATGCTCCTGCCATAGCGCCTATTTCATAACCGCCTGTACAGCTGAGTATATCGTATATGTTTTTATCGGGCTTGTGTCTTAAAAGCGCCTCGTCTATAATACGTATCTTTTTTATATATTTTTCATCGCTGAGTCCCGAACCTCTGCCTGTGACATCGGAAGCCCTTCTGTCAAGGACGGCAGCGGCGCAGGCAGCTGCGGTTGTGGTGTTTCCTATACCCATTTCGCCTATTGCAAGTATATCATAGCTTTCTGCAAGCTTTTTAACGACCTGCTCTCCTGCCCTTACGCAATCCTTTGCCTGTTGAAGTGTCATTGCTCTGTCATATAGGAAGCTTTTTGTTTCCGAAGGCTGTCTGAACACAATATCCGCTTTCGTATGATCTCTTACTCCTACGTCAACGGCTATACAGTCTGCGCCTGCGCACCTTGCCATTACGCTGCTTGTGGCTGTACCCTTGTGTATATTGGAGCACACAAGAGCCGTAACGCTGCTGTCTGTCTGCGCAACGCCTTCCTTTACAATGCCGTTATCACCGCAAAATATAACAGCGGCTTTTCTGTCAAGCGAAAAATCCGAGCTTCCCTTTATAGCCCCTATTTTGCATATTATTTTTTCAAATTTACCGAGTCCGTCTATGGGCTTTGCGACCTTGTCCCATTTTTTTGAGACCTCTTCATATATCTGCCTATACATGATTACCTCACAAATCCTTCTGCAAATTCTCTGTTTCCCCACAGGTAAATATGTGGGAACCCGCAGTACATATTTTCATACAGATGTCCCGTATGCCAGCTTCTTTCGGTTATGGGCTTTACTGCATTAAGATCCTCTCCCGTATTGTCGCTTCTGTAGTAATGAAATTCATGAGCCTTTATCTCATCGCCCTTTTTGCAGAAGGAGCAGTCCTTTTCGGCTTTGAGAGTAACATAGCCGAAGCGTTCAAGTCTGCTGCTCTTTACGGCATTTCCCTTTATAACTCCTGCCATAGGCACTCCGTCTATGTATTCGTGGAGATACATAAAGCCGCCGCATTCCGCTATAGTTCTAAGACCTCCCGCTATTTTGGAACGTATATCCTCCAGCATAGAGCTGTTTGAAGAAAGCTTTTCCTTATACAGTTCAGGATAGCCGCCGCTCAGTATGAGCCTGTCGCAATGGGGAAGCTTTTTGTCCCTGAGAGGAGAAAAATACACTATATTGCAGCCCATAGCCTCCAGAAGGGATATATTGTCATTGTAATTGAAGCAGAAGGCTTCATCTTTGGCTACAGCTATTGTCCTTTGGGGATACTTGGGTACATGCAGAGGTGGGCAGCTTATGGGCGCAGCACTTTCGGCAAGACCCTTAAGCCCCTTAAGATCTATGTATTTTTCGGCATTTTCCGCCAGAATATCCGCCTTTTTTCTGTACAGCTCAATATCCTCGTCTACAGTCAGCCCCAAATGTCTGCTTTTAAAAAATGCTTCCTTTATTTCAGGCATAAAACCGTATACCTTTATTCCCATATTTTCACATAGGGCTTTTACGCTGTCATAAATCATAGGAGAAAGTCTATTCAGAATAACGCCTTTTATATTGCTGTTTTCTCTGTATTGATAAAAGCCCTTTAGAACTGCGCCTATGGAATTGCTCATGCCCTTACAGTCCGCAACAAGTACCGTCGGAGTATCAGTAAGTCGTGAAATGTCATAGCTGCTGCCTTTTTCGCTTAGGGCTATGCCGTCGTAATATCCCATTACTCCCTCAATTATACAAAGCTCTTTTCTGCACAGAAGAGCGCAAAGCTCTTCCCTTGAGCAGAAGAAGCTGTCCAGATTGCCGGAGGGAATGCCCGATGTCTTTTCATGAAGTATGCCGTCAATATAGTCGGGACCGCATTTATAGGAGGCTATGTCACAGCCCATGTTTTTAAATGCCTTTAGTATGCCGCATACTACAGATGTCTTTCCGCAGCCGCTGGAGGTCCCTGCTATCATTATTCTTGCCATAATTATCACCTGTATTAAATATACCACAAAATATTTGGAAAATAAAGAGAATAAAATTCGGTCTGCCTGACTGAATATATATCGGTCTGCCTAACTTCGTATATATTCCTGTCACTAAATAATTTATATTTACAGACGGTCAAAAATTTGTAGCATTTTTCTGTAATATGTGGTAAAATAATGGTAAAATAACAATCGGATTTAAAAAGGAGGATTTTTATGCAAACAAGAAGAAGAAAAACTAAGATAGTTGCGACTTTAGGTCCTGCATCAAACAGCGTTGATGAGATAAAGGCGCTTATAAAGGCAGGCATAAGCGCAGCAAGGCTTAATTTCTCACATGGCGACCATGATGAGCATGGACAGAGAATGAAGAATCTTAAAACCGCAAGAGAGGAGCTTAATGCGCCTATTCCCATAATACTTGATACAAAGGGTCCCGAAATAAGGACCAAGACACTTAAGGACGACAAGAAGGTAAAGCTTGAAACAGGTCAGAAATTTACCGTTACTACTGACGATATTGTAGGCGACAATACAAGAGTTGCCGTTACCTATCCTGAGATCACTCAAGATCTTTCTGTAGGCTCAACTATACTTATAGACGACGGTCTTATTGAACTGAGAGTAGATGAGATAGAAGGCAATGATGTAAATTGTACAGTTATCAATTCGGGCATACTGGGAAACAGAAAGGGCGTAAACCTTCCTAACGTGCATATCAATCTTCCTGCTCTTACGGAAAAGGATATTTCCGATATACAGTTTGGCGTAAAAATGGGTATTGACTATATAGCAGCCTCCTTCATACGTTCTGCAAAGGACGTTCTGGAAATAAAGAGAGTGCTTGAGGACTGCGGTGGCAAGGACGTACACATTATTGCCAAGATAGAGAACAGAGACGGCGTTGACAACATTGACGAGATACTGGAGGTCGCTGAAGGCGTTATGGTAGCAAGAGGTGACTTAGGCGTTGAGATCCCCTTTGAAGAGGTCCCTCTTGTGCAGAAAATGCTTATAGAAAAGTGTATACAAAAGGGCAAGCCCGTTATTACGGCTACACAGATGCTCAACTCTATGATAGAGAATCCCAGACCTACAAGAGCTGAGGTAAACGATGTTGCAAATGCTATATTCGACCTTACTGACGCTATAATGCTTTCAGGCGAAACGGCTCAGGGTAATTATCCCGTAGAAGCGGTAAAGGCTATGGACAGGATCGCAAGGAGAATAGAAGCTTCCATAAATTATACAGACAGATTCAATTCCGGCTTTTCAAAGTCTGTTGCAGTCAAGAATATCACAAGCGCCGTGAGTCATTCAGCCTGTACTACGGCTCACGATCTGAATGCCGCTCTTGTAGGCACGATCACCCTTTCGGGCAGAGCTGTCAAGGAGGTAGCAAAGTACAGACCCGCTACCGCTATACTGGCTTGTACTCCTCTTGACAGAACATTAAGGCAGATGAACCTTATATGGGGCTGTATACCTATGCTTGTGGAATTTGAGAAGAAGAACATATCAGTACTTTTCGATTCCGTTGCCAAGAGAGCTCTTGAAAATGGAATAGCCGTAAACGGCGAGCTTATGGTATTCACAGGCGGTACTCCTCTGGGAACCACAGGCTCTACCAATACCATAAAGGTAGGTATAGTAGGCGATATACTTGTAAAGGGTAAGCCTATGATAAAGGGCAGGAACGTAACTGCTCATACAAATATATGCACTACTATAGACGAAGCTAAGCTTCATTTCAGAAAGGGCGATATTTTCGTTACGTCAAATCCCGATAAGGGTCTTATACCTTACATGATGAGAGCTTCTGCTATTATCGTAGGCTCTGAGGACAAGTCCCTTGACTTCTCTCATGCGGTAGATCTGGCAAGAGAATTAAAGGTGCCTTGCATATGGTGTGATATAAATGTGGAGTCTACTCTTCCCGATCAGTTTATGGTAGTTATAGACAGCAATGACGGTACTGTTTATCTGGATAAATAATTTGCATTAGGGTTTAGTACAAGCTGCCCCGTTAGGATCAAATGTCCTAATGGGGCAGCTTTGTTTGGCTTGGGGGATTTTTGTTTATCTTACTTTAGAAAGTAAGCAAATTTATGTGTACTTTTTTGCGAAAAAAGTACCAAAAACGTGGGA
>CANQBT010000056.1 GCA_947589405.1 uncultured Clostridia bacterium
CTTCATTTTCAGAAGGAATACCCTCAGGGCAAGCTCGTAAGAGTTGTAAAAGGAAAGGTCTTTGACGTAGCTGTGGATCTCAGAGCCAAAAGCAAAACCTACGGCAAATGGTTCGGAGTAGAGCTAAGCGAAGAAAACAAAAAGCAGTTCTATATACCTGAAGGCTTTGCACACGGCTTTGTGGTGCTCAGCGATGTTGCGGAATTTGCATATAAATGCACCGACTTCTATCATCCGGGAGATGAAGGCGGTCTTGCATGGAACGATCCCGACATTGGCATAGACTGGCCTGTTGAAGATACTTCAAAGCTTATACTTTCCGAAAAGGATAAAAATTGGAAGGGACTTAAAGATACGTTTAAATTCCAAAATTAATAAAAGGAGAGACCGTGCAGGTCTCTTTTTTTATATATGAAATGTCAAAAAAATAAAAAATGTAAAGTATACTTGACATTTATAAAATATATGCTATAATAAAAATGTAAAGCAAACTTTACACAGGAGGTGATAGCTTGAATAACAGAATAAAGGAGCTGAGAAAACAAAACAAAATAACCCAGGAGGCTCTGGCTGAGGCTCTTTCCGTTACAAGACAGACTATTATTTCCCTTGAAAACGGAAAATACAACGCCTCATTGCAGCTGGCATACAAGCTGGCAAAATTTTTTGGAGTAAAAATAGAAGATGTGTTTATATTTGAGGAGGAATAAATATGGACTGCAAAAAGAAAGTAAGAAACAATATGATCATGGCGGTCATATACATAATACTTGGCTTAGCGCTTATAATATGCGCCTGTGTTGTCAGCAGCAAGGTAGATACAGGCTATATTTCATCACTAGGCAGCTGCTTTACAATACTGGGATTTGCCATGCTGGTAAAATTCATAAGAATAAAAAGAGATCCCGAGCTTATGCGCAAATTTGAGATAACCTTAAAAGACGAAAGAAACAGAATGATCTCGGATAAGGCAAAGGTATACACATTTGCAGTATACTCTGTAGGCGCAGCAATAGCTGTTATAATATGCGGCGTTTTCTATATGAAAGCGGAAGCCATTATAATAGCATGTAACCTTTGCGCTCTTGTGCTGCTGTATATAATATTTACTGTGATACTGCATAAAAAATATTGAGGTCGAACCACGCTAAACACAAATTTGCAAAAAAGGAAACTGTCGCAACAGCTTTTTTTCTTTAAAGCTTAGTGCGACAGCTTTTTTTATAATAAATTCAGATGATTTTTCAATATATATGATGTAACGAGCCAATAGACCAAAACAGTAAATATATTAATAAGAGTATACTTAGCCGTTGAAGATATGGCAAAGGCTATAAGCTGATTAGGGTCGGCGCCTGCGGGCAACGCTATTCCCATGACCTTTGCAGCCATGTACTGAAACAGAATGCTCAAAGCGAATATCACAACAAAGCTTATAAGTATAATACAATTTCTGAAAGAGTTGGACATCTGTCCTATCATCTGTGACAAAAAGCAGAGCGTCACTATTACGGTAATGGCAGTAGCTATATAAAAGCCTACCGATATGATAAGTCTTGGCATACTTATATGGATATTGTTGTTTATGCTGACATCTGTTATTGCCCTTACAAGTGTTTCAAATATCTCTGTCTGTACCATTACTACAGACACAACGCCGATTGCCATAAGCACAATTATAATACTCCAGAAAAGTGAAACTATTATTTTGCTGAGCACTATTTCAAAGCTTGATACAGGGAGCATATTCGTAAACTGACCCTGAGGAGAAAGAATATTCTCGTCAAACCATTGAGCCTGGCGCACAATGGCAACAATAGCGGTAAGGAAGCCTAAGGCGCCCAGAAAGCCTGCTGCCGCAAACTTTATTATACTGCCTATGTAGAAATCCGAATTGCCGAAAGCCGCCATAAAGGCATCGCTCCACAAAAACCGTACAAAAAAAGCAAATATACATATGAGCACAATATAGCCCCACAGCCTTTTTATAGTAGCCTTAAGATCATAATATATAAGATTAAGCACGTCTGTATACCTCCTTATATAAGGCGCTTACGCTGTTGCCGTACTTTTCCTCAAAGCTCATTTTATCGGCGGAGATGTATATTTCTCCGTTTCTTATGAATATCGCCTTATCCAGCATATCGTCAAGCCCTGCTGCGACCTGTGTAAGTATTATAACAGCGCCGTACTTCTTGCAGCCTGACATTATCTGTATGAGATCATCTCTATACTTAGGATCCGCATGCACAAGAGGATCGTCAAATACATACAGAGGAACTCTGCGGCATGACACCACTATTGTTTCCACTATCTGCACCGCTGTGGAAGAAAGGTTCTCAAACTTTGTCTTTGGCGAGATCTTGAAATGCTTAAGAAGCTTGAAGGCTCTCTTGTAGCTGAAATCCTTGAAAAATCTGCTGTACTGAGTGAGAAGCTCCGATACGCTGCTGTCATATTTCACAAAGGGCAGCTCGGGAAGATAGCTTACCAATGAATTTGTGCTTCTGCCTGCCTGTCTGCCTATTATTGTGACGATTCCCTTTCCCGGAGGGATAAGTCCGCATATTATTTTGGCGAGAGTCGTTTTACCGTTATTCTCAGGAGCCAGTATCACCACAGCGTCACCCTTATTGGCAGTAATACTGCAATTGTTCAGGACCTTTTTCAATCCGAATTTTTTTTCTACCTTAGTACATTTGAGAACCACCTTTGGCTTCTTATGTACCGAGTCGATTACGCCTACATTTTTCTCTTTGCGGTTATGCTTTGCTTCAGGCTTTTCTATATCCTTTTGTACTTTTTTATTTTCATCGGCAAAGGTCATATTCCCAGCTCCTTGATCTTATAGTCTTACAGTCAAGACATTATATATATACATAATACTATAAATTTAAACAAAATGCAAGAAATTTGTTATAACATGGAAAATGCAGCCATTGTACTGCCGTACTTGACTATTTGCTTTTTTGCGCTTAAAATAAACATAAGAATTTTTATCTGAATAAAAGGGTATCGATATTGAAGGTAAATACGAAAGAAGGCGTACCTTATGATAAGACCGGCGGTGCCGAAGGATATAGACGCAGTAGAAAAGGGCTACAACGAGCTTCTGTTATATGAAAAGGAAAACGGTACCTCCTCCAACTGGGTGTACGGTCTGTACCCTGTAAGGGAAACGGCGGAAAACGCCTTGAGAGAAGGGGCTCTTTATGTTGCCGAAGAGGACGGCATTATCTGCGGAAGCGCTGTGCTCAATCAGCATCAGCCTCAGGAATATAAAAAAGGCAGCTGGAAATATGAAGCAGATGAAAATAATGTGCTTGTGATACATACATTGTGCATAGCGCCCTCCTACAAGGGCAGAGGGCTGGGAACGGCTTTTGTAAAATATGCCGAAGAGCTTGCTTTAAAAATGAACTGTACAGTCATACGCTTTGACACATGGGCAGGAAATACCGCAGCGGCTTCCCTTTATGCTAAGCTTGGATATGAAAACGCAGGAGGAGCCGACGCAATGCTTGCAGGAGTTATTCCCGAAAAACAGATATTTTTTGAAAAAAAGCTTTAAGCCTTGTTCATAATATCGGACATTATATTTACGGCTTCTACTGCCTTACTGTCCTCATGGGAAGGAAGCCTTCCCGTGTTAAGGCTTCTGACATAGGCTATTACCTGTGTATTCCAGCTTTTGAGCATTATTCGCATAGTCTTTTCCGCATCTGCGGAATTTATAACGGTATCTCCTCCTCCCGTGACTATTATCCCTCCTCTTTTGGGCTTTACATTCCTTTTGCTGTTGAATATTATCTGATTCCTGGACATAAGGCACATAAGAGGACCCGAAGGCTGATTGTAATGCAAAGGCGTAGCCAGTATTATATTGTCATATTCATCTATTTTATTTATTAATTTCGATGCGTCATCTTCAAAAATACACAGACCTTCCCTGCACCTTCCGCAGTCTATACACGGACTGAAGCTCATATCATATACGTTCAGCATATCAGAAATGCCCTTTAGCTTAAGCATTTTTATTAAATTGCCTGTATTACCGTCGGTTTTAGGAGAACCGTTTATAATAAGCGTTTTCATATTGATCACCCTCTTAATTTTATCACACATTATAACTAAAGACAAATTTTTTATTGTATAACATTTAAAAATAATATATACTTATTATTATTGGGAAGTGATATTATGAATTACAACGAGGCTCTTGGATTTATACATAAAGCTCAGGGTATAAGACCCGGTCTGGATACTATGAATACCCTTCTTGAGGCAATGGACAGTCCACACAAAAGGCTAAAGGCAATACACATAGCAGGCACAAACGGAAAAGGCTCTGTGGGAGCCTTTATAAACGAAGGCCTTATTGCGGCAGGCTATAATACGGGACGATACAGCTCACCTGCCATATTCGAGCCAAGAGATATACTTTCATACAACAATGTGCCAATAAGCCAAAGCGATTTTGCGGAAGCTGTTTTTGCAGTACAGAAGGCTTGTAAGGCAACAGGGGCATCGCCTACCCCCTTTGAGATAGAAACGGCAGCGGCATTTTACTGGCTGGACAAAATGCATTGTGATTTTGCAGTAATAGAAGCAGGCATGGGCGGAAGGCTTGACGCCACAAACACAGTTGATAAAATAATGGCGGTCATCACTCCCATAGCCCTAGACCACCAAGCCTTTTTGGGAAACACATTGGAGGAAATAGCCCAAGAAAAAGCCGGTATAATAAAGGATCTGTGTATATCCGCACCTCAGCTCGACAGCGTAAGGGACATACTGGAGAGAAAAAGCAGCAAAATAATATTTGCAGGCAAGCCCCAAAATATTGTATACGAAAAAAACAGAACTCTTTTTGATTATAAAGACATTAAAAATATTTCCATTCCTCTGCTTGGCAAAAACCAGACAGACAACGCTGCTCTTGCAATTGAAGTGCTGAAACATCTCGGCATCGAATTTAAAAATGAAACTTCATTTATGAATACAATATGGCGCTGCCGATTTGAAAGGCTTTGGGACAGACCCTCCGTATTTGCAGACGGTGCTCACAACCCTCATGGCGCCTATTCTCTTGCGGAAAATATAAAGCTATACAAAAAAGAGGGGAGTCTTGCACTTGTGACAGGCGTGCTGGCAGACAAGGACTACGGTAAAATGGCTGAAATAATGGGACCCCTTGCCGACAAGGTATATACCGTCACTCCCAACAGCCCAAGAGCCTTAGACGCTGAAATACTGAGCAGCCGCTACAGCCAATATTGCAGCTCGGAGCCTTTAAAAAGCATTGAAGCTGCTCTTGACAAGGCTTTGGATCATGACATGGTAGTTGTTTTCGGAACGTTTACAATAATGAAGGACGTATATGAATATTTCAGAGGTGATGGCATGTACAACTCTGTTTTAAACAATTTAAAATTTAAAAGAGCTATGTCGGAAATAGAACGTCTTGAAAAAAACAGGAAATTCTGCCGACACAGCATTGAGCACAGCCTTGACGTAGCAAGAATAGCCTATATTATTTCACTTGAAAAAGGTCTTGATATAAGCAAGGATATTATATATACGGCTGCCCTTCTCCACGATATAGGAAGAAGCCAAAAAGACGGAGAACACAATGTAAACAGCGCCAATATGGCAGAGGAGATAATGACAGAATGCGGATATTCTACCGAAAGCATAAGACTTGTTTCGGAAGCGATACTATGTCACAGAGATAAAAGCAGCAGCGCCGAAAGTCTCAGAGATATACTTGGTATAGCCGACAAGGCGTCACGCCTGTGCTGGAGCTGCGAGGTCGAGGAAGAATGCCGCTGGAAAGCCGAAAACAAAAATCGATATATAGTTTATTGATAAACTCAAAGCCTTATATTAAAACAGGAGGGCAATATATTGAAAATAGGAAACAGAGAATTTAATAACAGAACATATGTAATGGGTATTCTGAACATCACCCCCGACAGCTTTAGCGACGGAGGAAAATACAACAGCATTGACAGAGCGCTTAAGCGTGCTGAAGAAATGATAAAGGAAGGCGCAGATGTTATAGATATAGGCGGTGAATCCACTCGTCCCGGATATACTCCCGTAAGTGCGGCTGAGGAAACAGAAAGGACTGCTCCTATTATAGAAAAAATAAAGGAAAGAATGGATATTCCCATTTCAATAGACACATACAAGGCGGAGGTCGCCGAAGAAGCCGCAAAGGCAGGAGCAGATATGCTCAACGATATATGGGGCTTTAAAAAGGATAGTGAAATGGCTCATATTGCCGTTAAGTATAATTTGAGCTGCTGTATAATGCACAACCGTAAGGAGCCTATATACAATGACCTTATTGCCGATGTGAGGAATGATATTGAAGAAAGTATAAATATTGGCATAAAGGCAGGACTTGACAAAAAAAGGATAATGATAGATCCGGGCATAGGCTTTGGAAAAAGCTATGAACAGAATATTGATATAATAAAGGGATTTTCCCAGCTGAATACATTGGGTTGTCCCATTTTGATAGGGGCTTCAAGAAAATCGGTAATAGGTCTTACATTGGGACTTCCTCCCGAAGAACGGCTTGAAGGCACCGTTGCCATAAGCGTTATTGCAGCCCTTAATGGAGCACTTTTCGTAAGGGTACATGATATTAAGGAAAACAAAAGAGCCATACTTATGACTGAAAAGATAATCGGAAGGTGGTAAAATGGATAAGGTAATAATAGAAGGACTGAACTGCTTCGGCAAACACGGAGTACTGCCTGAAGAAAATATATTGGGGCAGAATTTCATAGTAAGCTGCGAACTGTACTGCGATATTGAAAGGGCGGCAAGGACCGACAACATCGACAATGCCGTAAACTATGCGGACGCTGCGGCATTTATAACGGATTTTGTAAAAAGCAATGTATTCAAGCTTATTGAAACGCTGGCGTCACGTCTTGCAGAAGAGCTGCTTAAAAAATTCGATATAAGTAAAATAAAAATTAAAATCGATAAACCGTCTGCGCCTATGGATTTATCTTTTAAAACCGTTGCTGTGGAAATAACAAGAAAATGGAACAGGGCTTATATAGGTCTTGGCTCCAATATAGGCGACAAAAAAGCTTATCTTGACATGGCTGTAAAGGAGCTTTCGTCAGATGATAATATAAAGCTTATAAAAACTGCCAAGTATATTGAAACGGAACCTTACGGCTATGAGCAGCAGGATATTTTTCTGAACAGCGCAGCAGAAATAGATACTCTCTATTCACCCTATGCACTTCTGGACAAGCTTCACGATATAGAAGCCCTTGCCCTGAGGGAAAGGAAAATACATTGGGGACCCCGTACTCTCGATATAGATATACTCTTGTATGAGGATATTATACTAAACGATGAAAAGCTCACCATACCTCATGCAGATATGCCTAACCGTAATTTTGTGCTTGAACCTCTTTGCTCTATTGCTCCCTATGCCATAGACCCTGTAAGCGGCTTAAGCATAAGGGAAATGTACAGACGGCTAAATGAAAGGCTCTCCTTTGATATTTTCAATGAACAGCATACTGACAATATAACGGCAAATCGTCAATAAATATAAAATGATTGCCATTTATGTAACGACATTGTATAATTACAGTAATAAAAATAATATTTATAAGATAGGAGGGAAATTATGTATACCAATGATGGAAAGCTGTGGATCGCAACAGGTGAAACGCCTATTTTCCTTGATCCGTCAATGGCTAACAGACATGGGCTCATTGCCGGAGCCACAGGCACAGGAAAGACCATAAGCCTTAAGGTAATGGCAGAAACATTAAGCGATGCAGGCGTACCCGTATTTATGGTCGATATAAAGGGAGATGTCTGCGGAATTGCCCAAAAGGGCAATGAAGGCAATGTACATGTAGTAGAGCAGCTTAAGAAATGTAATGTCGACTGCGAATTTAAAGGCAAGGAATATCCTGTAATGTTCTGGGACGTTTTCGGTGAAAAGGGTGTTCCTGTCAGGACAACTATTTCAGCAATGGGACCCGTGCTTTTGTCAAGGCTTCTGGATCTCAATCCCACACAGAGCGGTATTCTGGATATAGCCTTCAGAATAGCCGATGACAAGCAGCTGCTTCTTATAGACATAAAGGATCTTAAGGCTATTCTCCGGTACGTAGCCGACAACGCCAAAGAAATCCAGACGGAGTACGGCAACGTGTCTTCACAGAGTGTTGGCGCTATCACAAGAGCCCTTCTCTCTCTTGAGGACGCAGGCGGCAATATATTCTTCGGCGAACCCGACCTGGATATAAAGGACTGGGTAAGGCTCAATAACATGAGCAAGGGAGTCATCAATGTGCTGGACTGTGTTAAGCTTGGCAATAATCCCAAGCTTTATTCCACATTCCTGCTTTGGCTCCTTACAGATCTGTATGAGACCTTCCCCGAAGTAGGCGATATGGACAAGCCCGGAATGGTATTTTTCTTTGACGAAGCCCATTTACTCTTTAACGATGCGCCTAAAGCCCTTTTGGAAAAGCTGGAGCAGGTCGTAAGGCTCATACGTTCAAAGGGTATAGGCATATATTTTATTACTCAAAGTCCTTCCGATATTCCCGAAACGATACTTGCGCAGCTTGGCAACAGAATACAGCATGCTCTCAGAGCCTTTACGCCTAACGAACAGAAGGCTATAAAGACTGCTGCTCAGACCTTCAGACCAAATCCTGCCTTTGACACTACCGAAGCAATAACAGTACTTGGCACAGGAGAAGCCCTTGTATCATTTTTGGCTGACGACGGTTCACCTTCTATGGTACAGAAGGCATTTATACTGCCGCCCCAGAGCTTTATGGGCGCTTGCGATGAGTCAACAAGGCAGAATATTATAAATGCATCTGACCTCTACATGAAATATAAGGATACTGTAGACAACAGATCCGCCTATGAAGCCCTTGCCGAAATAGAAGCAGAGGAGGAGGCCGAAAAGCTTAAGGCAAAGCAGGAGGCAGAAGCCGCTAAGGAGGCTGCCAAAAAAGCTAAGGAAGAGGAAAAGGAAAGAGAAAGAGAAGAGCGTGAGAGAGAAAGGGAAAGAAAGCATCATGCCGATACAATAAGTAAAATTGCCACAAGTACCGTAAGGAGTACTCTCGGACAAATAGGCAGAGATGTCAGCCGTAATCTCGTAAGAGGATTATTCGGCAACCTTAAAAAATAGCAGGGATCATATAAGTGTATTGTTTGCACTATCGAATATATAACAATACATTTGGCAATATTTTTAATATGGCTTGATTCAGCAAGATATACAAAAAACATATAATATTTTTCCTATAACTGTTATAATATAGAGAATATATGTGCAAAATCCTCTTTTAAAAATAACAAAAAAAGACCCTAAAATATACAACCTGCATAATTATTAATTTTTTGTAAATAAATTATTTACAAAAATAACAAATCCCTTCTATGTTTCTTGAATTTTTTTGTATATTATGTTAGAATGGTTTCAACAGGAAGTTAAGAATTAGGGAGAAAAATTAGGTAAAGATTGCGCCGCTGTGTAAACAGCGGCGTTTTTCTTTACAGGGATTGCATTTATTCTCAGAATGTTCTATAATTAATAAAAAAACAAATTCGGGAGGAATGAAAAATGGTATCTGAAAAAATGGCACAGCTCGTTGCAGGCAGTTCTATAATTAGAGCAATGTTCCAGGACGGAAAAATGATGGCGGAAAAATACGGCAGAGAAAACGTATACGATTTTTCTCTCGGCAACCCTTCTATAGTACCTCCGTCAAGCGTAAAGGAAGCCATTATAGACATAGCTTCCAATGAGCCGGAAATGGAGCTGCACGGCTATATGAGCAACGAAGGCTTTGACGATGTAAGACAGACTGTTGCTGAATACACAAACAAAACTCACGGCACGAACCTTTCTGCCAAGAATATCATTATGACAGTAGGCGCAGCAGGAGGACTTAACGTCGCACTCAAATCTCTTATAAATCCGGGAGATGAGGTCATTGTCGTAGCGCCCTACTTTGGAGAATACGACAACTATATTTCCAATTTCGACGGTAAAAAGGTAGTTATAAGTCCTGACTACAAAAAGTTCTCAATTAATTTTGATGAGCTGGAGGCCAAAATCACACCTAAGACAAAATTTATGATAATAAACAGCCCCAATAACCCTACAGGCGCTGTATATTCCCAAGAGGATATTAAGAAGCTGGCTTCCATACTCGATGCAAAGCAAAAGGAATACGGCACGTCCATTTTCCTTTTCAGCGATGAACCATACAGAGAAATAGCCTTTAACGGCATAAAGGTCCCCTATATCGCAAACTACTACAGGAACGCTATAATAGGATATTCCTATTCCAAGAGCCTTTCTCTTCCCGGTGAAAGAATAGGCTATCTTGCAGTTCCAAGTGAGCTTGACGATTTTGAGGACACCATTGTAGCAATGGGCGTTGCCACAAGAATAATGGGCTTTGTAAATGCACCCAGTCTTATGCAGAAGGTTATCGCCAGATGTATCGGTCAGACCTCTGACCTAAGTGTTTATGAGGAGAACAAGAATATTCTCTATAAGGCGCTTACGGAATACGGCTATGAGTGTACAGAACCCGGCGGTACATTCTACATGTTTCCAAAATGTCCTATACCCGATGACAAGGAATTCTGCGCAAAGGCAAAGGACTTCCGTCTTGTAATAGTTCCCGGTACAGGCTTCAGCTGTCCCGGCTATTTCAGAATTGCCTTCTGCGTTGATAAGTCAACTGTACTCAATTCACTTGACAGCTTTAAAAAGCTTATCGATTTCTATAAATAAAATGGCTGTTGGTTAGCATGATCGACCGCAGTATTCACCTTAAAGCGACCCTTCCACCATGCTACGCATGGTCCCCTTCCCTCCCCTCCTCTCTTGCCTCCCCTAGCCCGCAGGGCGTCGGAGGGGAGGGGGACCGTTTCAAACAATTTTATTGTTTGAAATGGTGGAAGGGTCGTAAAGTAATACATAAAAAATCCAATCCCCAAGCCAAACAAAGCTGCCACACTATGACCTCTTAGATCATAATGGGGCAGCTCATCATTTTTATAATAACCGAAAGGCATACTTCATGAGAAAGACGATAGATTTCATAAAAAAAGAAACGATACTCTGCATAGCAATACTTTTGGGGCTTATGTCAATGCTCCTTGTACACCCCGACAGAGAGTATATTACATATATAAATACCGATACTCTTATACTGCTCTTTTGCCTTATGGCAATAATGGCAGGACTTGACAGCATAGGCATATTTTCAATGGCAGGCGCCCATCTTCTTAAAAGGGTACACACAACAAGAGCGTTGGAGATTGTACTTGTAATGCTCTGCTTTTTTACAAGCATGGCAATCACAAATGACATTGCTCTTATTACTTTTGTACCCTTTACGCTTCAAGTATTCAAAATGACAGGTATGAAGGACTACAAAAGGCTCATAGGGATAGTGGTGCTTCAAACCGCTGCCGCAAATCTTGGAAGCATGCTCACTCCCGTAGGCAATCCTCAGAACATATATCTTTATTCCATATCCTCTATGGATTTATCTGAATTTATTGCCGTGACATTGCCCTATGGGGCGCTTTCATTTTTACTGCTTGTTATTATCATTGTGTTTAACAAAAAAGAAAGCATAAGCAATATAGAGGTATACTGTGACTGCTCTGCTTTTTCTGCAAAAAAGGCACTCCTATATGCCCTACTTTTTGTCCTCTCCCTTTTGACTCTCAGCAGAATTATACCGTATCTGCTTCTCCTTGCAGCCGTAACGGTCGCCCTGCTTCTCTTTGACAGAAAAATATTCAGAAATATAGACTATACTCTTCTTCTGACATTTGTAGGCTTTTTTGTATTTACGGGAAATATAGGCAGAGTAGAGTGTATAAACAGCTTTATTGCAAAAGCCGTAAACGGCAGCGAGGTAATAATATCCGTGCTTCTCAGCCAGATCATAAGCAATGTTCCGGCAGCCCTTCTTCTTTCGGGCTTTACGGAAAAATGGCGGCTTCTTATAGTCGGTACGAATATAGGCGGGCTTGGCACTCTTATAGCGTCAATGGCAAGTCTTATTTCATATAAATATATTGCAAGAAATTATCCCAAGCTAAGACTTAAATATCTGGGATACTTTACATTGGTGAATATTATATTCCTTATAGCCCTTATGAATCTGTATTACATAGTTTTACGCCGAGCATAAAATTGCGTAATTTTTTCTTGACAAATTACCCTTATTATATTATAATAACCTATGTTGCCGTTGGCTAAAGAGCCCAGATAGCTCAGTTGGTAGAGCAGAGGACTGAAAATCCTCGTGTGGGCGGTTCAATTCCGTCTCTGGGCATTTAAAAAGACTATATGCAAATACCGTAACGGTATTGCATATAGTCTTTTTAGCGTGTCGATTTTATCGACACGCTTGAAAGAAATGCTTTTTGGCATTTCTTTCAGTTAATCAAGGTAGGAACCAGCCGTGTTTACTGAT
>CANQBT010000057.1 GCA_947589405.1 uncultured Clostridia bacterium
TCATTTTTTCCGCCATAAGGCTTATACTTCCGCTGCCAAGCTGTCTGTAAGCATTATCTATGTCTTTACTGCTTTTTACAACGGCGTTTCCCTTGCCGTCATAGCCGCCTGTCCTTGCCTTGAGCATATACGGATAGCCATACTTGTTTCCGGCGATTATCATATCCTCTTTACTGTCTATTTTCATAAATTCGGGAACAGATATGTCCTCATTGTGCATCATCTGCTTCTGAATATATTTATCCTGTATAACTTCAAGGCTCTTGGCGGAGGGATATACCTTGCAACCCTTTTCCTCCAATTCTTCAAGAGCTTTGGCGTCTATGTGTTCAAATTCATATGTAATAACATCAGATCTGTCAGCCAGCTGCTTAAATGCCTTCTTGTCGTCAAAAGCAGCAACTATATGCTCATCGCATATGCTATGAGCAGGACAGTCGGCAGAGGGATCCAGCACAGTAACATAAAATCCCATCTTCTTGGCTTCCAGAAGCATCATCTGACCAAGCTGACCTCCGCCTATTATACCTATTTTTGTTTTGAGATAATTCTTTTCCAATATGCACACCTCATTTACATCTTAACATAAAACACAGTACATTACAATATTTAATCATTATATTTAAAGTACTCAAAATCAGCAGGTATACTGCTTCCGCTGCTGCCGTTAAGAGCAAAAATACCCGTCAGCGTTCCTGTGTGGCGTTTTCTGTCGCCGGGCACTCCTTCATCGCAAAGATATATGCAGTTTTCAAGCACAGCCGCCTCTTTCCAGTCCTTGCCGTCCCTACTGTATAAAAATCTTCTCGTAAGCCCTTTTACTTCCACCTTCAGATACACTTCTGAGCTATCGTAATTTATAAAAGCTATTTTTTCCTCGCCCTTATTTCTGTTTATAACAAGCTCTATACCACCCTTGCATCGGTTGAAGCGAACATATGTGGCTGTTGAATAATAGCAAGTGATGCCTGCCTGCTCTCCCTCTGCCAAAGGCTCAAATAAAAGCTTGGTCTCAGCAGTAAAGCTTAATTCCTGTTCACGTCTTAAAAGTGTGTTTTTAGCCTTAATATCGTACAAACTTCCGTCACAGGCATACAGTCTTAAGCCCTTATCGGTAAATTTCCATTTACTGTTGTCGGGATTCCTGACCCATTCCCAGTCAAGAGATATTTTCTTGTCCCTAAAATCGTAATATGTACATTTGCTGTATTTATTGATGGGAAGCTTAGGCATATCCTGTTCAATGCTGGGCTTTCCGTCATTTACAATAAACCAGCCGTCATCTGTCCACGTAACAGGGTCAAGAGCGGTCTCTCTGCCTATAGTGGTATAATTTCCGCCGTTTCTTCTTCCGCATAGATACATACAGTACCATTGTCCCTTCTGAGTTTCAACAAGCTTGCCATGACCGCTTCTCTGTATAGCGGCTTCGGGGTCTGTCTGTCTCATTACGGGATTATAGGGACAGTTCTCATAGGGTCCGTATAGACTTCTGCTTCTGGCAACGTTTATACCGTGACCATAGCCTGTACCGCCTTCGGCGACCATAGCGTAATACCAACCATTCCTTTTGAAAATATGCGGACCTTCAGGGCATCTTTCCCCTGTGCCCTGCCATACCTGTACTTTTTTACCTACAATTTCGGTGCAGTCGTCATTTAGAGGCACAAGGCATGCACCTGGAGCGATCACCATATAATGTCTGCCGTCATCGTCTATAAAGTGAGATGGATCAATATCATCAACAGGCAGTATATGCGGTTTACTGTATGGTCCCTCAGGCTTATCCGATGTCATTACGAGCTGACTTCTCATGGGAATGTTTTCATCGTTATGCCTGAGTGTGGCAAATATATAGAATTTGCCGTTGCAGTATGATATATCGGGTGCCCATATCCCTCTTGAATCAAGTATATCGGATAGATCCAGATATTCGTTTTCGGTAATGGCATGTCCGATTATCTCCCAATGGACAAGATCCTTAGAATGGGATATGACTATAGCGGGAAAATACTGGAATGTGGAATTTACCATGTAGTAATCCGAGCCTACTCTTATAATCGAAGGATCCGGGAAAAAACCTCTTTGTACGGGATTATTATATTTCATGTCGATTCTCCTAAAAAATAAATATTATTTATTTTACACCATTTTAATAAAAAATGCAACGTGGTGCATAAATACGTCAAAAAGCAGGATCTTGTCCTGCTCTTTGCAGACTGTCGAAAAAAATAACATTTAGACAGCAAATATAAATTATAATAGTGAATAGCTTGAAAAATGCGTCGCAGACTTTAATCCGCAAGAGGGATTCACTCCCTCTGAGGACAGGGACTTTTCTGTAATTTAGACATTTATGCCTAAATTACAGAAAACACGGCTGGTCCCTACCTTAGCTAACTGAAAGAAATGTCTTTAGGCATTTCTTTCAACGTGTCGATTTTATCGACACGCAACAAAGAGCAGGATCTCGTCCTGCTCTTTGTTTTACATATGGATATGCGCATTAATTCCTCTTGGGAAGTTTATTTTATTTGCCTATGTTTGTAAAAAAATAATAATTCGTCCGTTATACTGTCGGTAAAAGCTATTCATACCTCAATGCTTCAATGGGATCCAAAAGAGCCGCTTTTCTGGCAGGATATACACCGAATATAATACCTATAGCGCTTGAGATCGCAACAGCTATTATAATCGAATCAACCGAAACAACACTTTCCATTCCGAGTATTTTCCCTGCTGCCGATCCTGCTGCCCAGCCGAAAGCGATTCCAAGCAATCCTCCCAAAAATGTAAGTATTATGGCTTCAATCAGAAACTGAAACATAATATCGCTGTTTTTGGCTCCTATTGATTTTCTTATGCCTATCTCTTTTGTTCTTTCGGTAACCGTTACCATCATGATATTCATTACACCTATACCGCCTACAATAAGAGATATGGCTGCAACACCGCTTATAAGAAGCGTAACGGTACCTGTGACCTCATTCATCGTTTCAAGCTGTTCGGTAGTGCTTTCACAGCTGTATTTTTCCGACGTATTGTGGAAATTGTCAAGAGCTGCAACTATTCTCTCTCCTAATATATCTGTATTGTCAGGGTCCTCAGCAACAAGAGTTATATTTGTAAGAGTCTTTTGACCGAATAATCTCTGTGCTGTGGATATAGGCATTACAATGCTTTCGGGATATTCGTTTTCATACTGCATTTCTGTTTCGGCATTGGGATTTTCAACAATTCCCGATACCGTATATTTCTGCGAGCCTTTCCATGATTTTATTGATATTTGCTCTCCCACAACAGACTCGTCACAATAACCGAATACCTTTTGAGCCGTTGTATCGGTAATTACAACCACCTTATTCTTATTGTCTACGTTTTCCTGATCTATGTATTCTCCGTAAAGCAGATCGGGAGCCATAATATTGTAATAGTCGGCTCCCACACCTGTTATCTGAGCAGTATTCGTTTCCTTTGGATCAAGGAGCTTTACCGAATAGAAGTTAGCCTGATACGTGGGGGAAATGTATTTTATGCCGTTAAAATTCTTTAAAAGCTCATAATCATCAAATGTAAGAGCATCGCTTGAATACATATTTCTTGGGGAATTGCTTCTCAATGTTACCGTCATTCTGCCAACACCCAAGTCATCAAACTGATCCTCTATTTCCTTCTGAGAACCGTTGCCTATAGAGGTGATGGCAATAACAGACGCTATACCTATTATAATTCCCAGCATAGTAAGAAAAGTCCTCATTTTATTGCCAAATACATTGTTAAATGCAGACTTTATATTCTCTGCAAGATGCATTACACATTACCTCCCTCTACAGGCTCGTCACTTATTTTTTTGCCGTCCTTGAATGTAACTATCCTCTTTGTAAATGCGGCAACTTCAGGCTCATGGGTGACCATTACTATTGTAGAGCCATCTTTATTTAACTGTCGGAATATATCTATAATTTCAAACGTCGATTTACTGTCAAGATTTCCTGTAGGTTCATCAGCAAGTATTACTGCAGGATCGTTCACCAATGCTCTTGCTATAGCGACTCTTTGTCTTTGTCCGCCGGACATTTCATTTGGCTTATGCTTCACTCTTTCCGTAAGCCCTACTCTCTCAAGAGCGTCCATTGCCTTTTTTCGCCTTGTGGTTTTATCAACTCCCGCATATACCATAGGCAGTTCTACATTTTCAAGGGCATTCATCTTTGGCAGAAGATTAAAGGATTGAAATACAAACCCTATCTTTTTGTTCCTTATAACAGAAAGCTTATTATCAGGTGTCTTGGATATATCTATTCCATCAAGTATGTAGCTTCCTTTTGTGGGTTTATCAAGACAGCCCAGTATATTCATCATTGTGGATTTTCCTGAGCCTGAGGAACCCATAATAG
The DNA here is from genome assembly GCA_947589405.1 of uncultured Clostridia bacterium. Lineage (GTDB taxonomy): Bacteria > Bacillota > Clostridia > Lachnospirales > CAG-274 > CANPXH01. Next base: position 4,398 of record CANQBT010000057.1, read on the forward strand.
ATACAAATTCTCCGGGCTTAACCCATAGGTCTACCCCCGCCAAAGCCTCCACCTCTAGGGACCCCTGACGGTACACCTTGACCAAACCTTCTATTTTGATCATTTCCCATCATATCTCCTCTCATCATGTTTTCATTCTCTGAACTGTCGTTATCCGATTTCTGTTTATTGGCTGTATTTCTCTGTTCCTTTATCTCATCAAGTGTCATACCGTCCTTTATGCTGTCATCAGCTGAGGACAAAACCTCCTCGCCCTCTTCCAGACCTGAAGTTATTTCAACTACAGTATCATTTTCCTCTCCTGTAGTCACTTCTCTTTGATTCACCTTAGAACCGTCGGATACGAATACATATTTTATTCCTGCCTTAGCGTCTGTCTTTACCGCTCCCGATGAAACAGTCAATATATCAGGCTTATCCAGTACTGTTATTTCCAAGTCTAAATTATATCCCGGCTTAAGTACTCCATCGGGATTATCTACCGAAATTTCAACAGGTACCGCTGTTTCGCTTCCCATATTTGTTTCAGCAGCAAGGGCGCTGGCATTTATATTTGTAATGCTTCCTGTATACTCCTTGCCCTCCAGTCCGTCTGATGTCATCACGACCTTCTGACCCAGCTCCAAGAGAGGGGCATCGTATTCCTCTATATTTGCACTTACAATTAACTTATTGAAGTCAGCCAGCTTTAAAATAACTGTATTTTCCTCTGTATATGTTCCTTCATCAACACACACCTCCGTGACCTTGCCGTCTACAGCAGCTGAGGTCGAATATACAAGCTCGCTCAGATCCTTTTTATAGTCTGCAAGATTATCCTGCAATCCCTTAAGTTTAAGCTGTTCCTGCTCATACTTTGTTTTGCTTTCACTATCACCAAGTACAGTCTGGGCGTCTTTAAGTGCATTCTGTGCATCAGTAACATCGTTCTGAGCTGTCGTTATAGCAAGCTTTACATTATCCTGCTCTGTTACAAGATCATCATAGGCTTTTTGGATCTCCGTAAGCTGATCATTTGCCTTTTTTGCAGCTGTGACTGCCGCATCATATTCGCTCTGCGTAACACCGCCTACGTCCAAAAGCTGTTTTAGATCACTTACCTCCTTTTCGGCATCCTTAGCGTCCTGCTGTGCATTGTCAACGGCTGTCTGCTGTATTGAAAGGCCCGAAGCATAGCTGTCATAAGAGGTCTGAGCCTCCTGAAGTGCTTTCTGCTTGGAAACAACTGTATTCTTGAGCTTTGTGATTTCCGTATCTGATGTAGGTGTAGTCATGCTCTTTAATGAAAGCTGTGAATTTTCTATTTCTCTTTCGGTATCTCTTATCTGTTTTTCAAGCTCTTCTTTTCTATCCTCTACATCGTACTCAACAAGAAGATCTCCTGCCTTTACATTATCGCCTTCTTCAACAAGTATATTTTTTACAATATTTGTTTCACCCTCTGCATATACCTCTATCTCATCTTCCAGAAGAACGCTGCCCGATGCGGTTATCGTATTTGTAAGAGAAGTCCTGGCTGCCTTCTCGGTTATGGGCAGTTCTCTATTCATATTCGGCATATTATTACCCTTTATATGCTTGTATATACCAAAGCCGCCACCGCATACGGCAGCTGCAAGTACTACCGCTATAGCCGCCTTTATCCTTTTATTCACACATATCCCTCCAAGCCTTATATTTTATGGCTTTATAGTACTGAATTAAAATTAAGCATATATTAGGTCTTAATTAGAAAACCATTAGAAAAAATTAAAATAAGATTAAAACACTTCCTCACACAATTCAATCGCAGGCTGCGATTTTATATTGATCTTTATAAATGATATACACCGAATAATATAAGATATTTTATATCAAACTTAACGCAAAAATATCCACCCATTTATAATGAGTGGATATTTTTGCGTGTCGATAAAATCGACACGTTGAAAGAAATGCCTAAAGACATTTCTTTCAGTTAACTAAGGTAGGGACCAGCCGTGTTTTCTGTAATTTAGGCATAAATGCCCAAATTACAGAAAAGTCCCTGTCCTCGAAGGAAGTGAATTCCTTCTGCGGATTAAAGTCTGCGACGCTTTTTTGAAAGCTGTTCGCTATTTCAATTTATACTTGCTATCTGAATATTATTTTTTCAACAATTTGAAATATCCACCCATTTATAATGAGTGGATATTTTACAAAAATTACAGCAACCTTTTTAGAATATCAGTCATCTTTTCCATATCTATAGGCTTTGCCAGATGGTCGTTCATGCCGGATTCCATTGCCTTTATCCTATCTTCTTCAAAGGCGTTTGCAGTCATGGCTATTATAGGTATATTGCTGAGCACAGTATCTTTCAGACTGCGTATCTTCTTGGTAGCTTCATAGCCGTCCATTACAGGCATCTGAATATCCATGAGCACAAGACTGTACTTTCCATGTTCTGAATCACGTACCATTTCATAAGCTTCTCTGCCGTTTTCGGCAGTATCCACAATAAGCCCCATACCCTTAAGTATCTCAACTGCGATCTCTCGGTTAAGCTCATTGTCCTCTGCCAGAAGAACACGCTTTCCTTTAAAGTCGGAGGTCTCCCTTTCCATTTCTTCCTCCTCCTGAACCTTGCCTGTGGTACGCTCAAGTACATAGTGAAGGTCAGATGCGAACAAGGGCTTGCTTATAAAATCCGTAACGCCTGCGCTGCGGGCCTCCTTTTCCACATCTGTCCAGTCGTATGCGGAAAGCAGTATTATAGGTGCTTCATGCCCTATGACTCTTCTTATTTGTCTGACAGTTTCGATACCGTTCAGATCAGGCATTGACCAGTCAATTATATATACCTCATAGGGATCGCCTATATCAAGGGCTTCAGCAGTACGGACAACGGCTTCTCTGCCATACATTGTCCACTCTGAACGAAGTCCCAGCTCTCTTAGCATTTTAGATACGCTCTGACAGCTTATTACATCATCGTCTACAACAAGGCTTCTCTTACCCTTTAATTCCGTTAATTCGGAATACTCTCTTGTCTCTCCATGAAGTCTGAATTCAAGCTCTACCAAAAATTCCGTACCTTCATTTGGCTTACTGCCGACCTTTATAGTGCCGTTCATCATATCCACAATATTTTTGGTTATGGACATACCCAGACCTGTACCCTGTATTCCGCTGACTGTAGTCGTTCTCTCTCTGGTGAAAGGCTCGAATATCGTCTTGGCAAATTCAGGACTCATGCCTATACCCGTATCCTTAACAAGAAATTCGTATATACCGTAATTCTCCTTATCCGAAGGCTTCTGAGTAACTCTCAGAGTGATCGTTCCTCCGGGATCCGTAAATTTTATAGCGTTTGAAAGCAGATTGAGCAATATCTGATTCAATCTGAGCTTGTCACAGCATATATTCTCATCGGTCACGTCTACCGTATCGATAAAAAGCTCAAGATGCTTTGCATGAATATCCGCTTGAATTATATTTCTAAGACCATGAAGTATCTCTGCAAGATTTTCGGGCTTTTCTTCTATATGTACATTACCCGATTCTATTCGGCTCATGTCAAGAACATCGTTTATAAGCGAAAGCAAATGATCGGAGGATTGAGCTATTTTGGAAAGATAGTCCTGAGCACGTTCGGTATTGTCAAGATGTGCCGAAGCCAGCGCTGTAAAGCCTATTATGGCATTCATAGGCGTTCGTATATCATGGGACATATTGTTCAAAAAGGTTGTCTTGGCACGATTTGCCTGATCCGCCATAACAAGAGGTTCGGAAAGCTCACGCTCTTTTATCTCATATTTTTCGCTGACCTCTTTTATCCTCTTTTCCAGATTTTTCTGAGAACGAAGCCTTGATACCAGCACTATACATATTATGGCAAAAAGGCTCAAAAACAGCAGAGCGATCATTCCGTAAATGGGATTGCCGTACAGAAAAGCTATAAGACCATTGCTGTTGTCCGAGCTGCTCAGATCGGCTTCTCTCATTATTATGTCAGAGCGATTTTCATCTCCCAAGCCTGCTATTTCCTTATTCAATATGGATATTAGAAGATGATTTTCCCTATTGTTTACACCCATGCAGTATGACATGGCAATATTGCCCATAAGTGCATAGGCATATCTGTTTTTAACATCGTGCCGTGTGATACCCGCCGCCGTATAAACGCAGAACACAGCTGCGTCAACGCTGCCGTCATCAACAGCCTTTATACACTCATCTGTACTGTTATAGTTTATAATATCCTCAGGCTTATATATATCTGCAATATAGCTATGGAGCATATCGGAATGTATTATTACAGCTATCTTTTTTATATCGCCTTCAAAATTTTTACGCATAAGGCGGGCAAGATTTGTTTCGATATAAGGATCGGTTATCTTATATCCTTCCTCTTCCGCATCATAAAATGCATCTGTATAATCAAGTACCACATCGGCTTCTCCGCTTTTTCTCATGCGATGATATTCCTCGTGGTCCTTTGCTTCGATAAATTCATATTAAATACCGCTTTTATCGGCAAACGTTCTGAATATTGCAGGGAAAATTCCCTTTGCTTCTCCCTTGTCAAAATAGGAATAAGGCGCCATATCGGGATTCATAAGCACCTTCAGTTTTCTCCCTGAGGAAATCAGCTCGCTTAAGTAGTTTCGCTCCTCCGCATTAAACATAACAGAGCCTTCCGAATCAAGGGAGTAATATTTCCTGTTAAGGAGATTACGCCAATCAGGCTCTTTCAGATCAAGCTCATGAATGGCTTTGTTTATCCTTTCCATGAGCTGCGGAGCATTTTTATTCACAACTACATAGAAATCAGATGCGTCCATTGACTCTATAAGCCATTCATTATGAAGAGCACGCAGACTTCCCGAAACTATACCGTCAACGCTGCCTGTCTGAAGAGCATCGGACAGCTCGTCCTCTGTTTTATAATAGATCGGTTCATATGTAAATCCATGACTTTCGGAAAAATTCTTGAAATTATCATTCTTGGAATTGCCCTCAAGCATGCCTATTTTCAGTCCGTTATATGTAGAATAATCTCCCGCAACAACATTCATATTTCCGGCTTTTACCGTAAATATGGTGGAGTTGGTGCCTATCGGCTCATCTGAGAAAAGAAACAGCTTTTCTCTTTCAGGTGTTTTTGAAGCCGATGTAACAACATCAAGCTCTCCCTTCTCAAGCATTTCAAGATTATCCGAATATGAAAGATCATAGTACAGATAGTCAAATGTCCAGTCGTCAAGCACGCCTATTTTCTGAAAAAAATCATAGTCATAGCCGCTTCTAACGCCCTCGTCCGATATTTCGTGATAGCCTGAAAATTCAAAAAAACCTACTCTTATCTTATCCTCTGCCGCATTCATAGGCAAAGCGGAAATATATATCGCAAACATGACCGCCGCAGTAAATACAAGAGCAAAGCGACGGAAAAGGTCTTTAGTTCGTTTTTTCATCATAATATCATTAACTCCTTTTAACAATATTCCCCGAAAAGACATGATCCATTGTTTACTTAAATATGTTTTAGGTTATAAATATCCATTTTATATCTTTACTTTACCATATTTTTATCGGATAGTAAAGTGTTTTTATAAATACTGTTCAGAATCAGATTTCCGAACACAAAAATATACATAGGCATACAATAAAGGCAACGATTATTAATATCAGCACTATTGCAACCCTTTTTATGAGCATATTTTGTGTCGATTTTTTGAATATTAATTTAAAATATTGACAATATATGCATTTTATTGTATAATTATATTAGAATAAATAAATGAGGAGGTCATTGAACATGGCATTTTGTAAAAATTGTGGTCAGGAAATCGACAACCAAGCTGTAATATGTCCTAAGTGTGGCGCTGCTCAGCAGACTACGCCTCCGGTAGTTGACAACGGCGGTTTTCTCTGGGGCTTATTAGGATGTTGTATTCCTATCGTTGGTCTTATTCTTTTCATTGTATGGAAAAGCACTAAGCCAAAAACAGCTAAGGCAGCAGGTATCGGTGCTCTTGTAGGCTTTATTCTTATAGTATTATTCTACGTAATAATATTTGGTTTAGGACTTGCAAGTATGGCAACATATTCATACTATTGATAATATGGTTGTATAAATGGCTTCCCATTATTTTTGGCTGTCATTGCAGAGATGATCGTTCATTTCATATCAAAGGCAAAAAATTTCCGATATGTGCCAGATGCACAGGAGAGCTTGCAGGCATTATCGTTGGAATAGTTCTTTTCGCTTTTGTACATACGAGCGTTATTGTATCGGCAATATTGCTGATACCTTTGATAATTGATGGATTTACTCAGTCCCTTACCTCATACGAAAGTACAAATTTCAGACGATTTGTTACAGGCTGTTTATTTGGTTATGGGCTGTTGACGCTGTTTTTTATTTCTGTGATTGTTGTGTATAATTACGGAAGAGATTTTGGGTATAGCATAATAAACAAATAATATAGAAAAGCTGTTATAAATTTTTCATTATAATAAAACTATAATTTTGGACATATATTACTTAAGTTCTTTAAGTATCTCAAGGGTATACTGCCATGTTCTCTGAACAGAAGCAATGTCCATGCGCTCGTTAGGCGTGTGTATATCCTTCATATCAGGTCCGAAGGATACGCAGTCCAGACCCGGCATCTTGCCTGCAAAAAGACCGCACTCAACACCTGCATGCAAAGCCTGTACCTTTGGCTTATGGCCATACTGCTTTTCAAATATCTTCACCATAAGCTCTCTGAGTCTTGAATCCTTCTTGTACTCCCATGCAGGATAATCTCCTATACAATCGATAGATCCGCCCAGCACATCCATAAGATTGGCCATACGGCTTATAAGCTCTTCCTTCTCCGTACCTATGCTGCTTCTTACGGCATATCTCATAAATACTTCATTTTCTTCTGTCTTAAGAACGCCCATATTAAGTGAAGTCTGTACAAGACCTGGTATATCGGCGCTCATTCTCTGTATTCCTTCAGGAAGATTGATAAGGGCAGTCAGAAGCCTTCTCTGGGTATTCTCTGTAATTACGCTGTATGTTCCCCTGCCCTCCTCTGTGATCTCAAATGTAAGCTCAGGATCAGTAACGATATATTCTCCCGAAAGAGCAGCATAAAATTTATGTCTGGCTACCTTTGCCGCTCTTACGTCCTCTGAGGATATAACTATTTCGGCAACGCATTCTCTTGGAATGGCGTTTTCCTTAAGTCCTCCGTTTATGGATATGATCCTGCATGTTATTTCCTTGCTCAGTTCGTTTATAAATCGGCTCATAAGCTTGTTGGCATTTGCCCTGCTCTTGTCTATCTCAACGCCTGAGTGTCCTCCCGTAAGTCCGCCTATCCTTATTTTAAGGCATACGCCGTCAGCCTTTTCACGCTTTACAGGAATGTGACAGGTAGTGTTGTTGCCGCCGGCACAGCTTACGAGCAATACGCCTTCGTCCTCAGAGTCCAGATTGAGCATTATACGTGAAGTAAGCACAGAACAATCTATATCGGCAGCGCCGAACATACCTGTTTCTTCATCTACTGTAAATACTGCCTCGATAGGAGGATGAGGAATATCATCGGCTGCCAGTATTGCAAGGGCAAAGGCTATTGCTATGCCGTCATCACCGCCTAAAGTAGTTCCCTCAGCCGTAACATAGCCGTCCTCAACCTTTATTGTAAGACCGTCCTTTTCAAAATTTATATTACAGTCGGCTTCCTTTTCGCATACCATATCCATATGTCCCTGTATCATAACGGGAGCGGAATTTTCATAGCCCTCTGTACCCGGCTTGAAAATAATAACGTTGTTAAGAGCGTCCTGAATATATCTGAGCTTGTGTTTTTTTGCAAAGCTTACACAATAATCGCTTATTTTCTTGGTATTGCCTGAGCCATGAGGTATTGAGCATATATCCTCAAAATATTCAAATACCGCCTTTGGCTCCAATCCTTCTAAAACTGCCATTTTATTTTCCCTCCTTGTTTTTCTTTTTATACACAGGCTTGCCCTGTACTGCCTGCTCTATAAGACCA
>CANQBT010000058.1 GCA_947589405.1 uncultured Clostridia bacterium
ACACTTGCCAAAATATCAGTAAACACGGCTGGTTCCTACCTTGACTAACTGAAAGAAATGCCAAAAAGCATTTCTTTCAAGCGTGTCGATAAAATCGACACGCTCAAACGGCAGTATTTAAATACCGCCGTTTTTTGATAAATATTATTTAAACAAAGTCCTGAATCTTTTCATAGCTTCAACAGTATTTTCCTTATTGTTGAATGAAGTCAGTCTGAAGAAATTGTCGCCGTTTGAGCCAAAGCCTGCGCCCGGAGTGCCGACAACCTGTATTTCATTAAGCATTTTGTCGAAGAAATCCCAGCTGTACATACCGAAAGGACATTCAAACCATATATAAGGTGAATTAATGCCGCCAAAGTATTTAACACCAAGCTCATCCATAGTTTCAGCTATTATTCTGGCGTTTTCTCTGTATACGCTTATCATAGCCTGAGCCTCTGCCATTCCTTCTTCTGTAAATACGGCAGCTGCACCCTTCTGAACGATATATGGTACGCCGTTGAATTTAGTGGTCTGGCGTCTGTTCCACATCTGATTAAGCCTCATTTCTCTGCCGTCTGAGGACTTTTGGACTATAGCCTTAGGCACTATAGTATATCCGCAGCGTGTGCCTGTAAAGCCTGCTGTCTTTGAAAGTGAGCAGAACTCAACGGCGCACTTTTTAGCGCCTTCAACAGCATATATGCTTCTCGGAAGGCTCTTGTCCTGTATAAAGCTTTCATAAGCTGAATCAAAGAGAATAATGGCGTTATTCTCAAGAGCATAGTCTACCCATTCCTTAAGCTGTTCCTTGCTGTATACAGCTCCTGTAGGATTGTTGGGTGAGCAGAGATATATCATGTCTGCATGTACGCTGTAGTCAGGCATAGCAAGGAAGCCGTTTTCGGCAGTAGCGTCCATGTAAATTATTTTTCTGCCGTTCATTGTATTTGTATCTACATATACAGGATAAACGGGATCGGGAATAAGCACGGTATTATCTACGGCAAAAAGGTCTGTTATATTTCCCGTATCGCTTTTGGCACCGTCTGATACAAATATTTCATCAGCTTCAAGCTCTACGCCGTTTCTTTTATAATAATCCTTTATAGCATTTCTGAGAAAATCATAACCCTGTTCGGGACCGTAGCCCTTGAATGTTTCAGCCTTACCCATTTCATCTACGGCTGAGTGAAGGCTTTCTATAACTCTGCCGCTTAAGGGAAGGGTAACGTCGCCTATACCGAGTCTTATAACGTTTTTATCGGGATTTGCCTGTGTAAAGGCATCTATTCTTTTTGCAATTTCGGAAAACAGATAGCTTTCCTTAAGGTTTAAATAGTTTTCGTTGAATTTTGCCATTTTAGTTCTCCTTTGCTATTTTATTCACCGCTGCAAGCTTAACACATATACAGAATACCTCCATAGCCTTTTTAAGATCCTCGTTTGTAGGATAGGAGGGGGCTATTCTTATATTTCTGTCCTCAGGGTCATTGTGGTAGGGATATGCAGAGCCTGCGTCTGTAAGTATAAGACCGCATTCCTTTGCAAGCCTTACCGTTTCTTTGGCACAGCCGGGAAGGGTATATACAGAAATAAAATATCCTCCCTTTGGGTGATCCCATGTGAGCAGATCGCTGTTACCGAATTCGCTGTTCAGCTTATCAAGTACTATGTCAAATTTCTCTCTTAAGAGTTTTCCCAGAGCCTTCATATGCTCTCTGACTCCTTCGGGAGTCTTGAAAAAGCAGTATGTTCTCATCTGATTTATTTTGTTATAGCCTATAGTCTGTATGCTAAAGCGTTTTCTTATTTCTGCAATAGCCTTGTCGCCTGAAGCTATAAATGCAACGCCTGAGCCGGGAAAGGTCATTTTTGAAGTAGAGAAGAAGTACAGTACTCTGTCCTCTGTACCGTATTTTGCGCATACGTCAAATATGTTGGCTAATTTTTCTTCTTCATATATATGGTGTATACCATAGGCGTTATCCCAGAATATTGTAAAGTCCTCCGCAGCCGTTTCCATGCCCGCAAGTCTTTCCACTACTTGGTCGCTGTAGCATGTGCCTGTGGGATTGGAATAAAGCGGAACGCAGAATATACCCTTTATGGAAGCGTCGTTTTTAACAAGCTCTTCTATCATATCCATGTCGGGACCGTCTGCCTTCATAGGTATGTTTATCATATCTATGCCAAATTCCTCACATATTGCAAAATGCCTGTCATAGCCAGGAACAGGACATAGAAATTTCACCTTATCCAGTCTGCACCATGGTGTTGATCCAAGCTTACCGAATATGTAATATCTGGCAATTGAGTCGTATATGATGTTGAGTGAAGAATTACCGCCTATTATAATGTTGCTTTCCTTTATGTTCAAAAGCTGTGAGAAAAGATGCTTGCATTCTTTTATACCGTCTAATATACCATAATTTCTTACGTCTATGCCTTCACAGTTGATATAGTTGTGTATGGGAAGAGTAAGTATGCCGTTGGACAGATCCAGCTGTTCGGCAGCAGGCTTACCCCTTGACATATCCAGGCTGAGTTTCTTATTTTTAATGGCTTCATATTCGGCATCAAGCTGAGATTTGACACTTTCAAGCTCTTCTCCTTTTATATCAGATGAAAAAGTCATATTATCCCTCCTCGTATTAATATAACATATTTTTCTCAAAAGTGAAATATCAATTAAAACTATTATAACCTTATTATAATAGGAATGTCAAGTAAAATGCAATATAAAAGGATAATAAATTCATTTTATGGAACAAAGCTTAACAAAATATAGGCGAAAAAATATGGATAGTGCAGACAAAACAACAGTTTTTTGTAAATTTGAATGAAGTATTAAATTTGCAAGTTTCTTTTTTTGTAATTTCAAAATCATAATAATTTTACAAAAAAAGAGGACATATATTCAAAAACATCTTATAATAAAGGATAAAACCGATAACAAGAATGTTTTTGAAAAATGTCCTCGAAGGATTATAACAATTAATAAAAAGCATTATATGTAAATGATCAATAATTGTAATTAATTATATTAATTCAATATACGTCTTGCGCCTACATAGGTCTTTACCGAATAAGCATCGTCAAGACTTGATATTACAACACCGTTTCCTGAACCGTTGGTAGAATGGATATATTTACCGTCACCTATGTACATAGCCACATGAGATATAGCTGAATCTCCGCCTGAGTTGAAGAAAAGCAGATCGGCAGGAGCCAGATCGTCCTTTTCAATAGGAGTACCCTGTGTAAACATATCTCTTGAGGTCCTGTTAAGCTTTATGCCAAAGTTGTTATATACGCTGTATACAAAGCCTGAGCAATCAACACCTGCCGTAAGGCTTGTACCGCCCCATACATATGGTGTGCCTATAAACTGCTTTGAATATTCTATAACATCGGAAGCCTGTACAGGTCCGTTATTATGGTATTCAATAGGAGTAATAACGGCGGTTGTTGAAGTATTGGCAGGCTTTTTGCCATTTTTGATCATTATGTACTCAGCCTTAACAAATCCTTTGGTATCAGAGTCGTCTGTTACCTCTATCCAACCGTCTTTATAGCCGTTCACCGTAAGAAAATATCCATTGGGAAGGGCTTTAAGTACTGTTGAGTTACCGTCGGCTTCTGCTCGCATATTGAGAGATGTGGCATCTACAACAGCATATACATTATCTGTAGAATCAGAAATCTTAGCGGTAGGTGTGCTTTCTGTTTTTGCATTGGGAGAAGGAACGCTTTCGAGATATTTCAAAAGACTTCCCTGCATATATTCGCCGTATATATAACCTGTTGAGCCGTTGAACTTGACCTGATACCAGTCTCCGCACTTACCTGTTGTAACAAGGACTTGTCCCTTCTTTGCAACGCCAAGCACGGAATCGGAAGTAGATGGACCTGAACGCACATTTACGCTTTCTTCGATACAGGTAGCATCGGTCTGATATATGGAAATAAACTGAGCGTTGACAAAGGATGCTCCGACACCGCTTTTATTTACCTTGAACCAACCGTTGTTCGCATTTGCCAGTATTGTAACGGTATCGCCTGTATTGGCTGTGCCTACGATACGTGCTTCGGTAGAATTATATGAACGCAGATTAACAGAAGTTCCTGTTATCTTTGCGAGATTAGATGCAAAAACTGAAGATGTCGAAGCAAGAATAAATGACCCTGCCAGAATGGTACTTGTCAATAATTTGAATTTTACCATGATCAACATCCTTTCTTAAAAATGTTACATAATTGTTACATCCTATTTTACATAATAATTCATATTTTGTCAAGGGGTTACAACTCCTTTTAATAGATTTGTAATATTTTTATAATAGAAGTAATGTCTTGGGGAAAATATTAATTAAGAAATTATGATTTATATTTACTTGTATTGAAATGCTGTAAAAAATATGGTAAAATTATATCGGTGGTGAGAAAAATGGAAGTCAAAGACTGGGAAAAGGCTCTTTTACCGTTTCATCAGGCGGTAAATGAGCTTGTAGTAAAATTTAACGGAATGAAAAGAAATTTCACTACTCTTGAAATGGCTCCTCCAATAGAACAGGTAGAGGGCAGAGTAAAGAGAATATCCAGCATTATAGAAAAGGCAAACAGAAGGAATATACCTGTAGACAAGAGTCTTGACATACTGGAGGATATAGCTGGCATAAGGATAATATGCCGCTTTGTGGACGATATAGAAACTGTTGTGGACCTGATCCACAAGAGAAGAGATATTGACATGAAGATACTTCTGGAGGAGGACTATATCAAAAATTCAAAATCCAGCGGCTACAGAAGCTATCATATGACCATTAATTATCCTATTATTTTCAACGGACAGGTAAAGGATATAAAGGTGGAGATACAGATAAGGACAATGGCTATGAATTTCTGGGCAACCATCGAGCATTCCCTTAAATATAAATTTGACGGCAAAATACCCGAGAATTTACAGGAAAGGCTCAAAACCTGTGCCGAAGCCGCCTATAATCTGGATCTTGAAATGGATAAGATAAAGGACGAAATAAAGGAATCCCAAAGATACATCAATGAAAAGGAAAGCATAGTAAACAAGATAATTGAAAACATACATACTGTTTATATCAAAATAGGTGCGGAACAGATGAATGAATACAATTATCAGTTTATGAAGCTTTATCAGGAAGGAAATATGGGTAAGCTTTATGAATTCAATCTGGAACTGGAAAGGCTTTTGGGTATAAGCTGATGTATAAATAACACAAGACGTCGGAGGAGAACGCTATGTCATTGTTTGCTATGTCTGATTTGCATTTAAGCTTTTTCAAGCCAAAGCCTATGGAAATATTCGACACAAGGTGGCTGGGTCATACTGATAAAATATTGAAAAACTGGAACAAAGCAGTATCCAACAGCGATACCGTTATTGTAAACGGCGATTTATCCTGGGGCGGCAGACTGGAGGAGGCTATGCCGGATCTGGATTTTATACATGAGCTAAACGGCAGTAAGATCATATTTTGCGGCAATCATGACTATTTCTGGAATTCAACGGCAAAGCTCAATACTCTTTATGACAATATGCTTTTTGTTAAAAATTCCTTTGCAGTATACGAAAATTACGCTATATGCGGAACAAGAGGCTGGCTTTGTCCCAGAGATGAACATTACACGGATCATGATCATAAAATATATAAAAGAGAAGCAGGCAGACTGCGCAGGTCCATAGAAATGGCATTTGATAACGGCTATGAAAGCGATAATATAATAGCTGTCACACATTTTCCGCCTACTAACGAAAAAAAGGAGCCTTCGGATTTTACGGACATATATAAGGAATATAATATAAAACGTGTAATATATGGTCATCTTCATGGAGAAGATAAATATAACAACAGCTTTCAGGGAATGGAAGAAGGTATTGAGTACACTCTTGTATCCGGCGATTATATTGATTTCAAGCCGGTCAGAATATTGTAAAAAGGAGATAAAATAATGAAAAATCCTATTGTAACATTTGAATTTGAGGACGGAGCGAAAATAATAGCTGAGCTTTATCCCGACATTGCTCCCAATACAGTTAATAATTTTATAAGCCTTATAAATCATAATTTCTACGATGGGCTTACATTTCACAGAGTCATTCCGGGCTTTATGATACAGGGCGGTTGTCCTGAGGGTAACGGCACAGGCGGTCCGGGCTACAGAATAAAGGGTGAGTTTGCAATAAATGGCTTTGATAATGAGCTGAAGCATACATCGGGAGTTCTTTCTATGGCAAGGGCTATGGCTCCCGATTCTGCCGGCTCCCAGTTTTTTATAATGCACAAGGCTGCACCTCATCTTGACGGAAGCTATGCGGCGTTTGGCAAAGTAACGGAGGGTATGGATATTGTAGACGATATAGCCAATGTTAAGACGGATTTTTCCGACAGACCTATCGTCGATGTAGTTATAAAAAAGGTTACCGTCGATACCTTTGGAGTCGACTATCCTGAGCCGGAAACGGTTTGATTTTTAATGTAATTTTAATCTCGGACTAATACTTCTTTAAAAATAATACAGTAATATTTAATACGGATGATAGAGTTCATCCGTATTATTGTATACAAGGGGTGACAAAAATGGCTGAAAATGCTGTAAAGGTACTTATTGTAGAAGATGAAGCAAGGCTGGCAAGATTTATTGAGCTGGAGCTTAAGCACGAGGGCTATGATGTAGAGATAGCCGAAAACGGAAGAATAGCTATAGAAAAGTTTTATGAATACTCCCCTGATATAATGCTTCTGGATCTTATGCTTCCCGAACTGAACGGGATAGAGGTATGCAGGAGAATTAGGAAGGAATCGGAAATACCTGTCATAATGATAACAGCCAAAGGCGAAACGATGGACAAGATAGCAGGGCTTGACAGCGGTGCAGATGATTATATAACAAAGCCCTTTGTTATTGAAGAGCTGCTGGCAAGAATGAGGGCTGCTCTCAGAAGGACAAATGCCGAAAGATCCTCATCAGACAGCAATATACTTACTCTTAAAAATCTTACGGCAGATATATCCAGACGTACCGTAATGTTTGATGATACGGAGATAGAGCTTACAAAGAGAGAATTTGATCTTCTTGTATATCTTATAAAGAATAAGAACATAGTCATAACAAGAGAACAAATATTAAATCAAGTATGGGGCTATGATTATTTTGGCGAAACAAATATTGTAGACGTTTACATAAGGTATCTGAGAACTAAGATAGATGACAGGTTTGGAGTTAAGTTTATACATACCATAAGAGGTGTTGGGTATTTTGCTAAAGATGAAAACTAAAATAACCGATTTTTTTAACAGGCTTCCTATAAGCCGTAAGATCACAGCCATATATGCAGGCGTGTTTTCTGCCATGCTTATAGTGATCTCCCTTGTGTTTTTTTGGAATATGTGGTATTACTACAGAAGCGTTTCAAAGAGCGAGATCACAGCTCTTGCCGACAAGATAGAGGAGTATATAGAGAGTGGAAATGATGTCAGCATGCATTCCATAAATGAGCTGAACGACAATCCATATATAGAAGTTATGGTAAGGCTTAAAAATAAGCCGGACAAGATTTTCGGCACTATGAAAAGACCTTTTGATTTTCCTGATATAGATAAGGAATTTAAGGATAGGAAGGGCGATTTTTACAGAAACGATATAGGAGCGGAGCCCTATATATATACTCAGAGAGATGTAAGCTTCAACGGTACGGACTATGAAATAATGATACTGAGAAGGTATAACCATGAACAGAAGATAATCAATATATTCATGCTTATATTTATGGTATCAAATATTATAGCCATAGCCGTTGCCGTTATTATAGGCAGATATATAAGCGGAAAAATATTAAATCCCATAAAGCAGATAACCGATACTGCCGAAAGCATAAGTCTTTACGATCTTTCACAGAGAATAGATGTTCCCGATACAGATGATGAAATAAAGACACTTGTGACCACATTTAACGACATGATAGAAAGACTCCAGGTATCCTTTGATAAGGAAAACCAGTTCATATCCGATGCTTCCCACGAGTTAAAAACTCCTATAGCTATCATACAGGGATATATAAATATGGTGGACAGATGGGGCAAGGAGGACAGAGAGATACTTGACGAGGCCATTGATTCCATTAAAAGCGAAACAGATCATATGAGTCTGCTCATACAGCAGCTTTTGTATCTTGCAAGAGATACGCAGAATAAGAATATAATAAACAAGGAAATGGTATCGCTTACTGAAATTGCCGATGAAGTAATAAAAGAAGCTGAGGTCGTAAACGAAAATATGGACATAAGCTATGAAAGTACGGAGAACGTGGATATATATGCCGACAGTTCTCTTATAAAACAGCTTATGTGGATATTTATAGATAATGCCGTCAAGTATTCAACAGACAAGAAATGTACTGTGAAGATAACTGTAGGCAAAGAAGAGGGCAAGCCATATTTTGCTGTTGAGGACAGAGGGATAGGCATTCCTGAGAAGGCTTTGGACAAGATATTCGACCGCTTTTACAGAAATGACGAATCCCGCAATAAGGAAATACAGGGAAACGGTCTGGGACTATCCATTGCCAAAACCATTGCGGACAGACACAACGCCGTAATAAGTGTAAAAAGCAAAGAAGGCGAGGGCAGCCGATTCAAGGTGATTTTTGAGCCTGTGTGATATATATCGATCGTCAAATAAAAGAGAGACTGCTTGCAAATGCTGTTATAAGCATTTGACGGCAGTCTCTTTGTTATTCATATAAAATATATCAGACAAGTGAAGCCATTTCTATAAGAAGCCTTCTTGTGTCCTCAAAGCTCAGGCAAGGATCGGTAATTGACTTGCCGTAAATATGATTTTCAGCATCGCAGGACTGGTTGCCGCCTTCGATATAGCTTTCTATCATAACGCCTTTTACGTGCTTTTTAAGCTTTTCGCTGCAATTTCTTGAGTGAAGGACGTCCTTTACTATTCTGGGCTGTTCTTCAGGTCTTTTCTGAGAGTTTGAGTGATTGGCGTCCACTATAATAGCAGGATTTAAATATCCGCCCTCGTCGTACATATCTGATGCAAGCATAAGATCTTCATAGTGATAGTTCTGCAAATGTGAACCTCTTTTGTTTACGGAACCTCTCATTATACAATGAGTAAGGGGATTACCGCTTGTCTGTACCTCATAGCCGTTGTAAATAAAATCATGAGATTGCTGAGCGGCTCTAACAGAATTGAACATGACCGAAAGGTCACCGCTCATGGGATTCTTCATACCCACAGGACAGTCGATACCGCTTGAAGTAAGTCTGTGCTGCTGATTTTCAACACTTCTTGCTCCTATTGCTATGTAGGAGAGAATATCTTCTACATATGGTAGGTTAGAAGGGTAAAGCATTTCGTCTGCAATAGGCAGTCCTGTTTCCTTTATTACTCTTAAATACATTCTTCTTGTTGCCTTTATTCCCTCTGACATATCGGGAGCAGCGTTGGGATCGGGCTGATGAAGCATTCCCTTATAGCCCTCGCCTGTAGTTCTGGGCTTTCCCGTATATACTCTTAGTATTATTTCAAGCTTATCCTTTACAACTTCATTGACTTCGGCAAGCTTTCTTGCATAGTCGCATACAGGCTCCTCCGCATCGGCAGAGCACGGACCTATTATGACTATAAATCTGTCGTCCTTACCTTCAAAAATATTTCTTATCCTCTTGTCATTTTCTTCTTTAATAGCCTTCAGCTCGGGAGCAAAGGGAGTCATTTTTCTTATTTCCTCAGGTGAAGCCATTTTTCTTAAATTTTTGTAGCTCATAAATAAATCTCCTCCAAAACCAATTATTATATTATTATATATTTTTTTTTAAAGAAGTCAATAGTATAAAACCATATTTTGCAAATTTAATTTATTTTAATGCATAATTATTTAAAAAGTGCTTGCGCTTATTAATTTACTGTTGAAAAAAATATGTTATTACTGTATAATAATTAAAATAATGAGCATAAACCCAGAAAGAGAAAAATATTATGAACGGTAAAATAAAAATAAGATTCCTGCCGATGCTCGTGCTTATGACAATAATACTCATGAGCGTTGTATACATATATATTTCACAGCTTCAGCAGGTCGTTAACAACAATACTATTTCCGGCATGCAGGAGTTATCGGCTCACGATATAAGTAATATCAAAAGCTATCTTGACAATGGCTGGACAGAGCTTGAAAATGTAGCCGAAAGACTTAAAATAAGCAGAATAAAAGATTATAACGAGCTTATGCATCAGCTATATGCAGAGGCTTCCACAGCTACATTTGACAATCTGTATATACTGGATTCCAAAGGCAATCTTTATACGGATTATAATAAAATATCCTTTGAGTCCGAGCACGATATGGACAGGTTCATACCCGGTGAGAAGGGCAGACTTGTACTGAGATATGACTATAATGATCATTCTGTGGAAGGAGAGGGAGACGCTGTTTTTTATTCAGTAAATGTTGAAGGATTTTCTGTTAACGGTATGGATTATGTATGTCTTATAGGAGCAAGGAATTTAAAGTATGTAAAAGAAAAGCTCAGCTTTGAAAGCTTTGGAGGTCAGGGCTACAGCAGCGTAATAGATTCCGAAGGAAATTATTTTGTCAATATTGACGAAAATTATGACAGTAAAAAAAGAGGAAATCTGTTTGACAATGTGAGAGCAGGCAGGATCTTAGGCGGAGATTCTCTTGAGGATATTCTTGACAATACATCTTATGATAAAGGATTTATTTTCAGATATATTACATCAAACAATGAGGATAGGGTAGTAAACATACAGAGAATAGCGGGAACATACTGGTATTTCATTATGGAGGTCCCCAGCAGCGTTTTTTATGAGGGAAGCGTTACATTTATAATAATGAGCATGGTCATGCTTTTGATAGTTCTTGTTATAATATGTGCCGCTTTTGTCTTTTTCAGCATTTCCAACAGAAAAGTAATTGCGGCAAATGCAGACGCTAAGGCTAAAAGTGAGTTCCTATCCAACATGAGTCATGAAATAAGAACGCCCCTTAATGCCATTATAGGCTTTAATCACCTCATGAAGCTTCATATAGATGAAAAGGACAGACTCAAGGACTATCTGGAAAAAAGCGGAAATACAGCCCATTATCTTTTATCCCTCATAAACGATATACTCGATATGAGCAAGCTACAGGCAGGTAAAATAGACTTGGCAAACGACCCGATAGATCTGAAAGCTCTTATAGACGATATATGCATTATGCAGCGGGACAATATAAATAATCACGGTATCAGCTTTACATCTGATGTGGATATATCTGTTCCCAATATAATAGGCGATGAAATAAGGCTTAAGCAGGTGCTTATGAACATAGTAGGCAATGCTGCAAAGTTCACTCTTGAGGGAGGAAGCATAGGACTGACGCTTACCCAGAAATTATTGAGCAGGGACAAGGTGGAAACCGTAATAACGGTAAAGGATACAGGCGTGGGTATGAGCCCGGAATTTCTCGATCATATTTTTGAAACCTTTGCTCAGGAAAGAAATAAAAATTTACACAGCGTAAAAGGCACAGGTCTGGGAATGCCAATATCAAAGCTTTTGGTAGAAGCAATGGACGGAGAAATACAAGTGGACTCTCAGCTGGACAAGGGCAGTACATTTACCGTAACGATACGTTCTCTTATAGCCCATGAGAAAAACATTGAGATGATAAATAACGAAAGCGGCAAAACAGATAACGACAAGGTATTGAACATACTTGTTGCGGAGGATAATGAGCTTAATGCGGAAATACTTGTTGAAATACTCAAGGACGCAGGCTTTAAGGTATCTCTTGCAGAAAACGGCAAGGAAGCTGTGGATATTTTCAGCGCCTCTGACATAAATGAATTTGACTTTATACTTATGGATATGCATATGGCAGTAATGGACGGCTGCGAAGCTTCAAGAGAAATAAGGGCGCTGGATCGTCCCGATGCCAAGAGCATAATGATATACGCCTGTACCGCAAACACTTTTAAGGAGGACAGGGATAAGGCTATCGAAAGCGGAATGAATGATTTCCTTACTAAGCCTATTGATATAAATGTTCTTATGGAAAAACTGAAAAGATAAAAATCAAGGGAGCTGTGATAAAAACGGATCCTAATGGGATAGCTTTATTTGATTGATAAATTTTTGTTTAGCATTATATCGATATTATTTATCACTTTAGAACGACCCTTCCACCATTTCAAACAACTGTTTGAAATGGTCCCCCTCCCCTCCGACGCCCTGCGGGCTAGGGGAGGCTAGAGGTGGG
>CANQBT010000059.1 GCA_947589405.1 uncultured Clostridia bacterium
GCCTACAGATAAGGAAATGGAGGACCTCCTCTTTACATGGAAAATAGTTAAATATACTAAGTCAAACGGCATAGCCATCGGTAAGGACAAGCAGTCTGTAGGCATAGGACCCGGTCAGGTAAACAGGATATGGGCTACCGAGCAGGCTATAGAGCATGGCACCAAGCAGCTTGGAGCCGATGTTGTAAAGGGCGCAGTACTTGCAAGTGACGCATTCTTCCCCTTTGACGACTGTGTTGAAGCTGCCGCTAAGGCAGGCATCACAGCTATAATACAGCCGGGCGGTTCAGTAAGGGATCAGGACAGCATAGACGCCTGCAACAAGCATGGCATAGCTATGGTATTTACAGGCATGAGACATTTCAGACATTAAAAATATGGACTTGGTGAGATCGGTCTACGGTATCACCAAGTCCATTATTTATTTCGAATCTTTGATTTTTTCTCTCATAGAGTTTATGACATTGCGCATATTTTCTCTGCCTGTTGTGGCATTTATCCTTACACGCATTTCAGCGCTGTGGGGCAGTCCCTTGATATACCAGCCCATATGCTTGCGCATTTCTCTTATGCCAATGTTTTCACCTTTGTAGTCGGCAAGCATATCCATATGCTTTTCAGCCATATCAAGTCTTTCCTCCCATGAAGGATCAGGCAGAAGCTCACCTGTTTCAATATAGTGTACAGTCCTTCTGAATATAAAAGGATTTCCCTGAGCGCCCCTTCCTATCATAAGAGCGTCGCAGCCTGTATATTCAAGCATTCTTTCGGCATCTTCGGGAGTAAATATATCTCCGTTGCCTATTACAGGTATACTTACGCTTTCCTTTACGGCTTTTATAATATCCCAGTCGGCTTTGCCTGAATAGTACTGCTCTCTTGTCCTGCCGTGCAGAGTAATGGCAGCGGCGCCGTTTTTTTCGGCAATTCGAGCTATTTCCAAAGCATTTATATGCTCATCGTCAAAGCCCTTTCTGAACTTTACTGTGACAGGCTTTTGGGAAGCGGCTGCAACGGCATATATTATCCTTCCTGCCAGCTCGGGACGTAGTGTAAGGGCGGAGCCTTCGCCGTTTCGCACTATTTTGGGAGCAGGACAGCCCATGTTTATATCTATAATATCTATATCCTCATATTCGTTAAGACGTTTTGCCATTTCCGCCATTATATCAGGCTCGTGACCGAATATCTGAACTGCGCAGGGACGCTGTGAAGGCTCTGCCTCCAGAAGCTGTACTGTATTTTTGCTGTTGTAGTGCATACCCTTTGCGCTTACCATTTCCGAATATACAAGACCACAGCCCATTTCCTTGCACAGCGACCTGAATACCTTGTCCGTAATGCCTGCCATCGGTGCCAGAAAAACGTTGTTTGCCGTAGTGATATTACCTATTTTCATTAAATTCACCCTTTATAAAGGTCCTGTACCAGAGAGAAAGAGAATGGAAAAGCTCTTCATTTTCCTTCTCTACATAGCCGACCTCCATTTTAGCTCCTATTTCGTCATATAAAAAATCATCGGGCTGATTCATGACCTCTATATATATATCCGACGTTTCCTTGTAAAAGCCTATTATGGCTATACCTCTTGTCTTTTCTGCAAGACAGACGGTTATTACTCTAAGCTCTCTTTTTATTGTTTCGGGCAGTCCTTCAAATTTGTCGTTTAGCGCATAGCCCTGCTTGTAAAAGCTGGCAGAGCAGAGTATTTCTTTATTTTCCATAGCTTTCTCCTGCTTTAAATATATTTGTTGTTTTCAAGTCTGAGCGATACCTCTCCCGAAAGCACAGGCACAATGCTTGTGTCTGTTTCTATAAGAAGCTCTCCTCTGTCGTTTACGCCAAGAGCTTTTCCCTTTATGGCATTTTTACCTGTTGTGCGTACAATTTTGCCTTTGTTAAGGCAGTATTTGTTGTATTCATCTCTTAGCCCCGAAAAGCCTTTTTTACAAAATATATCGTAGTATCCCATAAGCTCATTTACAATTGTGTCTGCAAATACGCTTCTTTTATAGCTCTTACCTGTTTCTATATATATTGACGTGGCTTTGTTTTTAAGCTCGGCGTCAAAAGAGGAATTGTTTATATTTACGCCTATGCCTGTCACAACGTATTTGATACGGTCTATTTCTGCACTCATTTCGGTAAGTATACCGCAGAGCTTTTTGCCGTTTATTACAACATCGTTGGGCCATTTTATGCCGACCTTCAGTCCCGTTATGCTTCTTATGGCTTTTGTAACAGCCATTCCTGCTATAAGTGTAAGCTGAGGTGCTTCGGAAGGAGATATTTCAGGCTTTAATACAATGCTCATGTAAAGCCCTGCCGAAGGCTCTGAACTCCATGCTCTGCCCAGTCTGCCCTTGCCCTTTGACTGATATTCACTTACTACAAGAAGCCCATCGGCGCAGCCTTTCTCAGCCTGTCTTTTACATTCGTTGTTGGTGGAATCCGTTTCCTTAAGATATATTGCATTGTCATATTTAAGCTCATGCTTATTGAGTATATCTTTGCTGTCGTCAAGACAATACCCCTTTTTGTTTACAGAGTTTATTTCATAACCCTCTTCCTTGAGCTTTGTTATGCTTTTCCATATAGCGGCACGGGAAACCCCCAGCATATCGCCAAGCTCTTCTCCCGATACATAGCCTTTTTTCTCTCTGAGTATATTCAGGATAGTATATCGCATATTTATCACCTTATTTTATTTTACTCTATTATAACAAAATTTGCAAATAAATTTAAAATATTGTATACTGAAATAAAAGGAGCGTGATATTATGATAAAAGGGATAGGCACAGACATAATAGAAATAGAAAGAATAGCCAGATCAGCTGAAAAGCAGAGCTTTCTGGACAGAATATTCACAAAGAGAGAGCAATGTCTTTTTCATGGCAGCAATTACAACACGCTGGCAGGAAATTTTGCTGCAAAGGAAGCGGTCGCTAAGGCGCTTGGCACAGGCTTTTCAATGTGTGCTCCCATAGAGATAGAAATACTCAGGGCTGAAAAGGGGAAGCCCTATGTCATACTATATGGGAACGCAATGGAAATATACGACAGAATACAGGGCTGCAACATAGCTGTGTCCATATCCCACAGCAAGGATAACGCAGTAGCATTTGCAGTTATTGAATAGAGGTGGAAATATGTATATACTTACCACAGCTCAGATGAGAGAGGCAGAAAGGACCGCCATAGAGGATAAGAACGTGCCTTCAATACTTCTTATGGAAAACGCCGCAAGAGGAGTGGTAGAGGAGGTACTTAAGCTCAATGTAAGCTCGGCTCTTATATTTGCGGGAAAAGGAAATAACGGCGGTGACGGTCTGGCTATAGCAAGACTCCTTATGGCAGAGGGCATAAGGGTAAAGATCGTATTCATAGGTCAAAGGGAAAGAGCGTCCGCCGACTGTCTTAAAAATCTTGAGATATTGGAAGGCTATAATGGTGACATAACATATAACGATATAAATGTACCTATAAGGCACTATGATATAGTGATTGACGCTCTTGTAGGCACAGGACTTAAGAGCAGGCTTTCGGAGGAATACGCAGCAATAGTTGATAATATAAATGAAAAAGCCAAGCTTGTGCTTTCGGTAGACTGTCCTACAGGCGCAAACTGCGATACGGGAGAGGACTATGGGACAGCTGTAAACGCTGATATTACAGTTACATTCCATATGGCAAAGAGAGGACTTCTCCTCTATCCTGCTGCCGACCGCTGCGGAAGGCTTGTCGTAAAGCATATAGGCATACCCTATGATACGGAGTATAACAGCTTTACACTTGATAATTCTGCGGCAAAAAAGCTTCTGCCTTTGAGAAAGGCAGATTCCAACAAGGGAAATTACGGCAGGGCACTTTTTGTATCGGGCTGTGATTTAATGACGGGAGCTGCCGTAATAAACTGTATGGCAGCCTACAGATCCGGCGCAGGGCTTGTAAATATATGCTCAACCGAGCATGTTATAAATGTAGTGCAGAATATACTTCCCGAAGCTGTTACATCAAGAATTGAAAATATGGACTGTAATTACGGAAATGTTACAGCTATAGGCTCCGGCATAGGTATATCCAAAAAAAGCAGAGAGCTTGTAAAATATACGGTAGAAAATACTGATCATGCAATAGTTGCCGATGCGGACGCTCTCAATATCATGGCTGAGGATAAGAGCCTTATTGCATTCAAGGGCGTTATAACTCCTCATGTAAAGGAAATGAGCAGACTGACAGGTCTGAGCACAGAGCATATAAAAAGCCATATGACAGAAACGGCTCTGGAGTTTGCGTCAGAATACAATGTTGTGGTACTTCTGAAGGATTCCCACAGCGTTATTGCCTCCCCCAACGGCAGTATATGCATAAACACCACAGGCACACCTGCCATGAGCAAGGGAGGTAGCGGCGACTGTCTTACAGGACTTGTTGCAGGTCTTATAGCTCAGGGCGCAGATATATTTGATGCTGCTTGTCTGGGAGCCTATATAAACGGTCTGGCAGGTGAAAAAGCTGCCGAAGAAAAGGGCGAGTATGGCATACTTGCATCTGATATTGCAGATAATATTCCTCGTGTTATGGATATGCTGAAACAAGCCCACCTTGAAAACTGAATACTGACCTTTCGCTTTTCCTTGATATTAATACTCTTTTGCATTATAATAGTATTGAGGTGATGAATATGTCAAATAAAGAACAGATAATAAAACTGTTAGATAATGTTCCCGATTACAAAATGGGATATGTTCTTGCATATGTTCAGGGTTTAACTGCCGATGAAGAAGCAGATGATATATTTTGCAATAAAATGGTAGAAGATTATTATAGCGATACCTCTCCCGACAAAGACGATACGGTTTCTATTGAGGATTTTGCTAAAGAATTGGGAGTGGATCTGGCATGAAATATGCTATAGTTATTCAAAAGAAAGCTCAGAAGTTCATACGCAAGCAGTCGCAGAGGGGAAATATATAATCAATATTAAGCTGAAACAAACTTGTAACATAAATGGTATTGAAATGTAATATACGGAGGAGTAAAATGATATTTGTAATAATATGAATATACTGCAATAGGGGTGGAAATTATGTCGTTTTTCTATAAAACATTTGGTATGGATATATATTTCTTTTTGAATTGCTTTTTCATATACAGCTTTTTTGGTTGGATGTTTGAATGTGCAGTTATGAGCTATGAGGAAAAAAAGCCTGTAAACAGAGGCTTTATAAGAGGCCCCCTCTGCACAATATATGGCGCAGGAGCATTAGGCGTATATTTTCTTCTTCAGCCCATAGCTGAGCATAAAATACTTTTGTTCTTCGCAGGAGCTGTGCTTGCTACTATATTTGAAATGTTTGTAGCATGGCTTATGACTAAGCTTTTTGGATATTTCTGGTGGGATTATAACAATAAACCCTTTAACTATAAAGGCGTTATTTGTCTTGAAAGTACAATATGCTGGGGCGTTATGACTACTCTGACATTTGTATTTTTCCAGCCCTTTGTTGAAAGCCTTGTGAATATATACTATGCCCACTATGGCAAGGTAGTTGCGTTGGCAGTACTTGTTCTTTACTGTGTGGATTTTTCCACCAGCTTTTATAAAGCCTATGGCGAAAGAGGTAAGCTTGCAGATGAGGAACAGCTTATAGAAACAAAAGAACAGTATCAGTAGTTGTTATTTCATATAATATTCTTATGTGCAGTAATGAAATGACATCTGTAATGTAATAAAAAATGGAGTACCGTATTTTTAATGCGGTACTCCTTATTTATATGCAGTCAATGATATTTGTACTGAGCTTACCTATCGGTTAAATCCTGAAATATCCGACTATTTCTCCGCCTTCGGGAAGTTCAAGAGATTTTTCGGGTATACTAAGCTCCCATTTGCCGTATACGCCGCTTCTCTGAGAAAGAACAGCATAGAAATTAAGCATAAGTATGCCTAAGTTAAGAGCCTGATCCTCTTCTGAAGTCTGACCATGCTCAAGGCTTACCAGTACAAAAAGTCCGTCATCTATAATGAAGCGGTATGGCTGAAGATTGAGGAAGGAAGGAGAACAGCAGGCAGCCACAAGAGCCTGATACAGATCCGTATAGTGATCAAGAGTAGATGCTTCGTCCTTTATACCCATATCTTCTGCATATATAGCGTCTTCTATGTAGAGCTTCGGCGCTTCATAGCCTGAACGTTTTTTCATAGTGATATTGGAAAGATTTTTAATATCCAGACGCTTTATTGAACGCACAGATTTTTCATAGCCAAAGGCTATAAGAGCCACAGGCTCCTTGTCTGTGTTGAGATTAAGCCTTTCCTTAAGCTTTTCGCTGTCGCTTATAGTTATCCAGCAGGTATCAATATCCATGTCGGTCATTTTCAAAACTATATCTTCGCCTATAAAGCCTGCATTTTCAATATAGTGCTCTGTTTTTTCAGAAAGAATAAGAAGGTAATGAGGAGCCTCTATAAGATAGTCCTTATAGCCCACGCAGCCGTTCATCATAGGAGAAAGCTTAGGGTCAATTATTTTAAACTCTACATTTATAGAAGGCACAAGTCTTTTGCAATCGATAAAATAGTCCTTTATCTTTGCAATATTGCCTTCGGAAACCTCCTTGTCCTTAAAATCCCTTGTGGATTTTCTTTTGGTTGCCAGTTCATAATAATTCATATTAACACATCCCTTCAGAATAAACTGTATACTCTTAATACAATTTTAGTATATCTTTTATAAAAAGTCAATGCATTTATATAAGGTTTTTGTATAATTCTGTCTGTCTGTCTTTTTTTGCAGGAAAAGCCTTTCTGTATAAAGATACATCATTGTCTATATCTATAAAGGCTGTTCCTTCTTCATTTTCCATACTGTATATAAGCTTGCCTTGAGGAGAGTATACGCAGCTGCCTCCCGAGTATTCGATACCGCCTATATTTCCTGTACAGTTTATCCCTGTGATATAGCATATATTTTCTATAGCCCTTGCCTTTAACAAGGCTTTCCAATGGTCTGCTCTTGCATCGGGCCAGCAGGCAGGCACTATTATAATATCCGCCTTTGCCGAAGCTGCCTGGAATATTTCGGGAAATCTCAGATCATAGCATATAAATGTGGAAAATTTTATATTTCCCAACTCAAAAAGCGATATTTTATTGCCTCCTTTGAAATATTTATCCTCACCGCTGTAGCTGAACGGGTGTATTTTTGTATATTCGCTTATTATATCTCCGTTTTTGTCTATGACGGTATATCTGTTTTCACATTTTTCACCGACAACGGCTGTCCAGCCAAAGCCTATGGCAATATTGTTTTTTACTGCAAGAGAGCGCATTTTGTTTACGGTATAGCTGTCCTTTTCTTTGGTAAGCTCTGTATTCATAGAAAAGCCTGTAAAGCTCATTTCGGGGAAAAGCAGTATTTCGGCTTCGGCACAGACTGCATTATGTATGAATTTTTCTGCTTTTTCAATATTTTTTTCTTTATTTTCATATATTATATTCATCTGACATATTCCTATGCGCATATTATCAACTCCTTTAATATAGTATATCACATTTTCAATAATTTCGTTGACTTTTTTTATCAGTCATTGTATTATTAGAATATATGATAATGAGGTGATTTTTTGAACAGCTATGATTATATAGAACGCATACTGCTTCTGTCCAGAATGCAGTTCAGATACCTGAATGTAGACGCTGTTTTCTCTGATGAAAGCAAGAATTACAGATTTCCCGCTGTGCCTGCTGTCAATGATAAGGTAGCGATCAAGCTGAGAGTGGGAAAGAATGATATTGATAACGCTTATATAGTTGCAAACGGCAATATGATACCTATGATAAGGACTTCTACGTCAGGAGTTTTTGACTATTACAGCGGAACGGTACCCTGCGGAAATGAAAAGATAAAGTATTATTTCAGAATAGAAAAGGACGGCAGGGAGTATTTCTACAATAAGCAGGGACTTGTTAAAAATATTCTAAGCGACTATGATTTTACTGTTATTCCGGGCTTCAGGACTCCCGACTGGGCTAAGGGTGCGGTAATGTATCAGATATATGTAGACCGTTTTTATGACGGAGATAAGACAAACGATGTAAAGGACAATGAATACGCATATCTTGGCGTAACTGCAAAGGCAGTTGAGGACTGGGATACACCTGTGGAAAATCTTGATGTATGCAATTTCTACGGCGGAGATCTTCAGGGCGTTATAGATAAGCTTGACTATTTGCAGGAGCTTGGTATTGACGCCATATATTTTAATCCTATATTTGTATCTCCGAGTAATCACAAATATGATATTCAGGACTATGATTCCATAGACCCGCATATTGGAGTGATAATAAATACAGAGGGAGATGTGCTTTCAGAGGACTGCAAGGATAATACGGAAGCTACCATGTACATGATGCGCACTACCGACAAGGAAAACCTTGATGCCAGCAACAAGCTGTTTGCCAAGCTTGTAAAGCTTGCTCACGAAAGAGGTATAAAGGTCATACTGGACGGTGTGTTCAATCATTGCGGAGCCTTTAACAAATGGCTTGACAGAGAAGGCTTCTATGGCAGAAACGGTTATCCCAGCGGCGCCTATGCTTCTGAAAACAGCAAGTACCACAACTTCTTTAAATGGCATGGCGGACATTGGCCCGGAAACGACTGCTATGACGGCTGGTGGGCTCATTCCAACCATCCCAAGCTGAATTATGAAGGCTCCGAAGAGCTTTACAACTATATATTGGAAATAGGAAAAAAGTGGGTGTCACCTCCTTATAATGCAGACGGCTGGCGTCTTGATGTGGCTGCGGATCTGGGATTTAGCAAGGAGTTTAACATGGCTTTCTGGCGTGATTTCAGAAAAGCCGTAAAGTCTGCCAATCCCAATGCGATAATACTGGCAGAGCACTATGGCAATCCTGAGGACTGGCTTGGAGGAGATCAATGGGATACCGTTATGAACTATGATGCCTTTATGGAGCCTCTTACATGGTTCCTTACGGGAATGGAAAAGCACAGCGAGCAGTCAAATCCAAGCAGATACAATAATTCTGCGGACTTTGAAGGCAGCATGCGTTATTTTATGTCACGTTTTAGCAACGAGAGTCTTTCGGTAGCCATGAATCAGCTTTCCAATCACGACCATTCCAGATTCCTTACAAGGACAAACAGGAAAATAGGAAGACTCCATACCTCAGGCTCAGAGGAGGCTGATACGGGAGTAAATAAGGGCATAATGAAGGAAGCCATAGCCTTTCAGATGACGTGGATAGGCGCTCCTACCATATATTATGGAGATGAAGCAGGACTTACAGGCTGGACAGATCCTGACAACAGGCGTCCCTTCCCTTGGGGAAAAGAGGATAAAGAAATTTTCTCCTTTTACAAAAAAATGGTTGAGATCCATAAATCCAGAGATGTATTTGCAACAGGCTCTCTTGATTATCTCTATATGAGCTATGGCATAATATGCTTTGGCAGATGGGACGATGATGACAAAGCCGTTATAATACTTAACAATAATGACAGAGAGTATGAGATCGTAGTCCCTGTGTGGAGACTGGAAACGGAAAACGGAACAAAGCTTGTAAGACTTGTGGAATCCGGCGGCGACAGCTGGAATGACGACAAGGCGGTATATGTTGTTGAAAATGGCTGCATTAATGTAAATGTACCGGCTTTTGGCTGTGCAGTTATTGCCAATATAAAGAATTGACCGGCAGGCTTTCTGCCGGTTTTTTAAAAAAGGGGATTGTATATGAGGAAGGTAATTGTTATTGCAATGCTGTTTTCGTGGCTGCTTGCCTTTAATGTATACGGTAAGAGCATAAGCGAAACGGCAAAGGAGTTTGCGGAATTTAAACAAACGATAGATATTGATACGGCGGATGTAGACGGGTATATGGTAAAGCTTTTTGAATATGACCCACGACTTCAGTTGTATTATAGCGGCTACACCGGCAGCAAATACAGCGATCATGCAACAATAAACGTCAAATATATGAATACCTCAATTCCGCTGAAGGATATACATGTTGCCGAAAACTTGGATCAGTTCAGAAACTTTCTGCTCAGAGGACTTTTGTATTGTGATAAAAAAGTATATATAGTTCTTAAGAATTCGGATATCGATTCTGTGAAAATCGATGCGCTTCTGACTGAAATACAAAACGAATGTCCTCTTGCGGAAATGTTCAGAGATGAATGTAATATAAGCTCATCATCTATGGAAACAACAAATGACAGCAGCTATGTACTTACAATAAGCTATGACAGTACTGCCGATGATGTCATGAGGTGCAGAAAGGAAACGGAAAAGCTGGCGGCTTCCGCTCTGTTCAATATTGTTGCAAAGGATATGCCCGATTACGCTAAGGTAATGGCAATACATGACTATATTATAAATAACTGTAGATATAAAACAAATGATGAGGAGAATACTGCTTCCGTATATCATTCCGCCTATGGAATGTTCAAATATGGCGAAGCTGTGTGTCAGGGATATGCCGAAGCTGCTGCAATACTCTTTAACATGTGCGGCATTGATAATTTCAGAATAACGGGAACGGCAAAAGGCGAAAGCCATATGTGGAATGCCGTAAAGCTGGACGACAGCTTTTATCAGATAGATATGACATGGGACGATCCTGTCATGAGCGACGGCTCAGACAAACTGCAATATAATTATTTCAATTTAAATGACAGACAGATGGCTGAGGATCATGTATGGAACAGAAATGAGTATACGCCGTGTACAGGTACTTATTATAACTATGAAAACACGAAGAGGCTTGTATCACAAGGAGAGGTGTATGAAGAGCCTTACGATATGTTCGTGTCTGTATTTAATACATATGAACCTCTCAGTCAGGATATTTATGTAAGACCCGGTATGGATTCAGATATAGAAGAAGAAACAAGAGACGAGAAGCGTATAACAACGGAAATTGAAGAGGAAACCGAAAGGGAGACCGTGCCCGACGAAGGACGTGACAGAGACGGACGCCATCGCAGAACGGAAACAGGCAATGGCGGTATTGGCGCTATAGTTATACTCTCGGGATTAGCAGGGATCATTATAGCCATAATGATATTGGTTAAAAGAAGGTGATATTGTGATAAAGGCAGTAATAACAGGACTTGGCGTTCAGGGGAAAAAGTATGCAAATATGCTTATTAATAATAAAGTAAAGGGCATGGAGCTTAAGGGCGTATACGCCAGAAGCGATAAAACCGCAAAATGGGCGTCAGATAATCTAAAGGGTATAAAGATATACAGAAGTGAGGACGAAATGTTTTCCGACAGCGCAAGCTTTGATACCCTTATTATAGCAACGCCTCACAAGGCTCATTACAAAACGACGCTCAGAGCCTTTGAAAATGGGCTTAATGTATTCTGTGAAAAACCTCTTTCAACAGAGGTATCGAAAGCAGAGGAAATGATAAGGGCCTCCGAAGGTCATGTATTTGCCGTAATGTTTCACCTGAGAGCTGTAAATATGTACAGATGGATAAAGGATAAGCTGGACAGCGGAGAGCTTGGGGAAATAAGAAGGGCTATGTTTGAAAGCGATATTTATTTCAGAACAAGTCACTATCACAATTCCGCTACATGGAGAAGTACCCTTGAGGGAGAAGGCGGAGGAGCACTTATCAATCAGGGGCAGCACCTTCTGGATCTGTGGCAATGGTTTTTCGGTATGCCTGAAAAGCTCTATGCCGATATAGAAACAGGCAAATACAATAGCTTTGACGTAGAGGACGAGGCTACCGTATTTATGAAGTATCCTTATATGACAGGTCTGTTTTTTATAAGCACAGGCGAACCTCTGGGCTGCAACCGTTTTGAGATAATAGGCACAAGAGGAAGGATAAATCTTGAAAATGATATAATTACTTATTATAAGCATGAAGATTCACAGGAATATATAAACAATTCGGATATTAATACAGGCGATAAGCTTGGCTACAGTATCGATACGATCAAAATAGAGGACAATGAGGATCCATATGTGATAATGTTTGAAAACTATGTAGAGCATATTGAAAAAGGCGTTCCTCTTATTGCAGACGGAAAGAGCGGTATCAATGCTCTTAAGCTGTGTTCAGATGCCTATAAATACAGATAATATAAAATATGCACAAAAACTGCACAGAAAATAATATTTTTTTGTGCAGCTTTTATATTGAAATTGGTAAAAATAAGTGATATAGTATAGATGTATCAAGAGATACAGCAAAATGATATGCCACTATTTATTGGCTTTTTAACCAACTAAATAATGGGCAAACTTATC
>CANQBT010000060.1 GCA_947589405.1 uncultured Clostridia bacterium
TTCAGCTAAGGAAGAAGAGCTTATAAATAAGCTTGCAGACGATGTTGAGGTGGATATTCCTCAGGCTATGATAGATTCAGATGTTGATATGAAAATACAGGAATATGCTTACCAGCTTCAGAATCAGGGTATTTCACTTGATATGTATCTTCAGTACATGGGACAGACTCTTGATTCAATGAAGGAAGCATATAAGCCTTTATCCGAAAAGCATGTAAAAGCAAGGCTTGTGCTTGAAGCGGTTGCAAAGGCGGAAAATATTGAGGTAAGCGAAGACGATATAAAGGCAGAGGCTGAAAAGGTCGGTAAATCATATGGAGTGGAGACCGATCAGATAATGAAGAGCCCTGACTTTGTCAAGACAGTAAAGGAGGACCTTTTAAGACAGAAGGCTTTAAAGCTTGTCAAAGAGTCAGCTGAGGAGGAAAAGCCTTCAAAGGAAGCCAAAAAGGAAGCTAAGGAAAAGGCTAAAAAAGAAAAGAAGGAAGCTAAGGAAAAAGCTAAGGCAGAAAAATAATATGAAAAAATGGGAGGTATTTGAATGAGTTTGGTACCTATAGTTGTTGAAAAGACTGCTGCCGGTGAAAGATCCTATGATATATATTCACGACTTTTGCAGGACAGGATAATATTCTTGGGCGAAGAGGTCAATGACGTTACCGCAAGCCTTGTTGTAGCCCAGCTTCTTTTCCTTGCGGCAGACGATCCCGATAAGGATATAAATCTATATATAAACAGTCCCGGCGGTTCCGTTACCGCAGGAATGGCTATATATGATACCATGCAGTATATCAAGCCTGACGTTTCGACTATATGTATCGGTATGGCTGCAAGCATGGGAGCTTTTCTTCTTGCAGGCGGTGCAAAGGGAAAGAGATATGCTCTTCCCAATTCTGAAATAATGATACACCAGCCTTTAGGCGGTGCAAGGGGTCAGGCTTCAGATATAAAGATTCATGCAGATTGGATATTGAAAACAAGAGATAAGCTTAACAGAATACTTTCTGAAAATACGGGAAAACCATTAGAGGTGATACAGGCAGATACGGAAAGAGATAACTTTATGTCTGCCGATGACGCCAAGCAATATGGTCTTATAGATGATATTATTGTAAAACCACGCTAAAGGAGATAATTTATGGCATCTAAAATTGATGATAAGAAAATCAAATGCTCTTTCTGCGGAAAGACACAGGATATGGTCAGAAGGCTTATTGCAGGTCCTCATGCTTATATCTGTAATGAGTGCATAGATCTGTGTCATGAGATAATTCAGGAAGAATTTGTTGCCGAACAGGAGAATTTTCTTGATGACAGCGAGCTTCCTAAGCCTGCCGAGATCAAGGCGGCTCTTGACGAATATGTTATCGGTCAGGAGGAGGCTAAGAAATCTCTTTCCGTTGCTGTATATAATCATTATAAGAGAATATCCTCAAACGATGATAAGGGCGAGGTGGAGCTTCAGAAAAGCAATATACTTATGATAGGCCCTACAGGCGTAGGCAAAACTTATCTTGCTCAGACTCTTGCAAGGCTTATTAACGTACCCTTTGCCATTGCCGATGCAACAAGTCTTACCGAAGCCGGTTATGTAGGCGAAGATGTTGAAAATATTCTTCTCAAGATAATACAAGCTGCGGATTTTGATATTGAAAAGGCTGAAAGAGGTATAATTTATATTGATGAGATAGACAAGATCTCCAGAAAGTCTGACAATCCTTCCATTACAAGAGATGTTAGCGGCGAAGGAGTACAGCAGGCTCTTCTTAAGATATTGGAGGGAACCGTTGCAAATGTTCCGCCTCAGGGAGGTCGTAAGCACCCTCATCAGGATTTTATACAGATAGATACTACAAATATACTGTTTATATTGGGCGGAGCCTTTGCAGGTCTTGAAAAGATAATAGAAAAAAGACTTACAAATAAGGTCATAGGCTTCGGTGCCGATGTTATAAGCAAAAATGACAGCAAGAACAGCGAGATACTTAAAAATGTAACACCTCAGGATCTTGTCAAATATGGTCTTATACCTGAGCTTATAGGACGTATGCCTATTGTTGCCACACTTAACAGTCTTGATGAAGATGCTCTTGTAAGAATACTTACAGAGCCTAAGAATGCTTTGATAAAGCAGTATAAGTATATACTTGAGCTTGACGGAGTTACTCTTGAATTTGAAGAGGACGCACTCAGGGCCATAGCTCACAAGGCTGTAGAGCAGGAAACAGGCGCAAGAGGTCTGAGAGCAATAATAGAGGATTTTATGAGAGATGTTATGTACAACATTCCCTCCGATCCTACTATAGAAAAATGTATTATTACGGAGGATACCGTAAAGAATAACGGCGAACCTCAGTTAATTATAAATACCGAAAGGCAGTCAACTGTCAGAAGGAAAAGAGTGCCTGTTAACAAAAAGGCTAATGTAGGCTGATTTTAAAGGGCTATGAGTGAAAATCTTGTAGCTCTTTTGATGTTAATAAAAAGTTGACAAAATCGGTATATATGGTATAATTGTAATAATTTATTGCTTTAGCACAATAAAGCAGCTGATATTGATTGAAAGGAAAGCGGATATTCAGATATGTTTATAAGCAAATTACATACGCCAGAGGGAATGAAGGATTATCTTCCCAAAGAACGTGCATTAAAAACTGAAATTGAAAAAAATGTGTCTGAGGTTTTTGATAAATTCGGTTACAGCCGTATCACAAGCCCTACATTTGAATTTAACGAGGTATTTGCCGATATGGGCGGTGTGAAGGACAGAAGGACATATAAGTTTCTGGACAGAGACGGTTCTCTTCTTGTGCTAAGACCCGATATGACACCGGCTATTGCCAGGATCGCCGCTACGGCATTTAGTGCAAAGGATATTCCGCTGCGTTTTTCTTATATAGAAAATATGTTTCGTTCAAATGAAAATTATCAGGGAAAGCTGAGAGAATTTACTCAGGCAGGAATTGAGCTTATAGGAGTAAATTCCATAGACGCCGATGTTGAGATACTTGTTATTGCCATCAAGTCTCTTCTTGCGGCAGGCGTCAGGGATTTCAAGCTTGATCTGGGACATGCAATGTTTCTTAAAAGCATAATAGATGAAGCCAATGTTGATGAAAAGACGGCTATCGATATACAGAAAAATATAATAAACAAAAATTATGCTTCCGTAAACGAGCTTGCAAATAAAATTGAAAATAAGAATATAAGATATATTTTACAGGAGCTTCCTTTTCTTATCGGAGGTATGTCCGTAATAGAAAAGGTACGAGATAAGGTAAAGGGCAGCAACGCTGTTGAAGCTCTTGACTATCTCAGTAGGCTCTATGCAATTATGGAAAGCCTTGATATGAGCAAATTCATATCCTTTGATCTGGGTGTTATAGGCTCTATGGATTATTATACAGGGCTTATATTCAGAGGTTATACAAGGGGTACAGGCTCTTCTGTGCTGGACGGCGGACGCTATGACAATATGGTCGTTAAGTTTGGCTCAGATATGCCTGCAGTAGGCTTTTCTATTAAAATAAACGATATAATGAATATTGCGGCTTCGGCTGCGGATCCCGATGAGCATATTCTTTTGGTATATGATGAAAGCAGCAGAACAGCTGCCTTTGCTAAGGCAGAAGAGCTGAGGGATAAGGGCAGCATCGTTGAAATGAGCCTTACAGCCCAAGAAGCGGAAAACAGAAGAGCCAGAGGTATCAATAAAATAATATATGTGGACAGCACGGGAATAAGGGAGGCAGAATAATGGAGTACTTGACATTTGCTCTTGCTAAGGGCAGACTGGCAGACAAAACTATGGAGCTTCTTGAGAAAATAGGTATCACCTGTGATGAAATGAAGGAAAATTCCAGAAAACTCATATTTACCAATGAGGACTTAAAGCTGAAATTTTTCTTAGCCAAAGCTTCCGATGTTCCTACATATGTAGAAAGCGGTACTGCCGATATAGGTATCGTAGGCAAGGATACTCTTCTGGAAGAGGGCAGAAATCTCTATGAGGTCATGGATCTTAAAATGGGTAAATGCCGTTTTGCGGTTGCGGGCTATAGGGAAACCGTTGCCAAGCTCAATAATTCCCTTGATCTGAGAGTTGCTACTAAGTATCCCAATGTTGCCAAAGAATACTTTTATCAGAAAAAGCATCAGACTATTGAAATAATAAAGCTTCATGGAAGCGTAGAGCTTGCTCCCATAGTGGGATTAAGCGATGTTATAGTGGATATAGTTGAAACAGGCTCAACGCTTAAGGCTAACGGACTTGAAGTTCTGGCGGATATATGCCCTGTTTCTGCAAGAGTTGTTGTAAACAGAGGGAGCATGAAGCTGGAACACGAGAGAATAGCCGAAATAATGTACGGCTTAAGAAAAACGGTAGGTGAAAACAGTTGATAAAAATTATTAAATATAACGATGAAGAGGGCAGAAGGCTTACGGAAGGGCTTTTATCCCGCTCTCAGCTGGAGCATGGAAATGTGCAGCAGACAGTTGACGGCATACTTGCCGATATTAAGGAAAACGGCGACAGCTCTTTATTTGAATACACAAAGAAATTTGACAAATTTGATTTGAATAAGGACAATATACTTGTTACACAGGAGGAAATCAAAGAAGCGTATTTACAGGTAGACAATGAGCTTATAAGAGTCATAAAAAAGGCTGCCGACAGAATACGTGCCTTCCATGAAAAGCAGAAAACAAACAGCTGGCTTGAACCAAGCCCTAACGGTGAAATGCTTGGTCAGCTTATAAGGCCTCTTGAAAAGGTCGGTGTATATGTGCCTGGCGGAAAGGCTGCATACCCATCAAGCGTACTTATGAATATAATACCTGCTAAGGTTGCCGGAGTTAGTGAAATAATAATGACAACACCGCCTTCAGCAGAAGGCAAGGTATATCCTACGACTATTGTCGCAGCCGACATAGCAGGGGTAGACAAGATATACAAAGCAGGAGGCGCTCAGGCTATAGGCGCTCTTGCCTTTGGTACAGAAAGCATACCTAAGGTCGACAAAATAGTGGGACCCGGAAATATATTCGTAGCTCTTGCCAAAAGAAGCGTATACGGCTATGTAAATATAGATTCCGTTGCAGGACCAAGTGAAATACTTATACTTGCCGATGACAGCGCAGATCCCGTATATGTAGCGGCGGATCTTCTCTCTCAGGCAGAGCATGACGAGCTTGCGTCCGCTGTGCTTATTACGGATTCTCATGAGCTTGCCGAAAGGGTAAAGGCAGAGGTAGAAAAGCAGACGGAGGTCCTTGAAAGAAAAGATATAATTGAGAGATCTCTTGAAAACTATGGCGCAATAATAGTTGTAAACAACTTTGACGAAGCCTGTGAGCTTTGCAACAGAATAGCTCCCGAGCATATGGAATTGGCTACAAGAGAGCCATTTAATTTCCTTCCTAAGATAAAAAATGCAGGCGCTATCTTTCTTGGACATTATACGCCTGAGCCTTTGGGCGACTATATGGCAGGACCGAATCACGTCTTGCCTACAGGCGGTACGGCAAGATTTTTCTCACCGCTTTCAATAGATGACTATATCAAAAAGTCAAGTATAATTTCATTCAGCAGATCGGCTCTGGAGGAATTGGGAGAAGATGTAATAAAGTTTGCGGAAGCAGAGGGACTTACCGCTCACGCAAATTCCGTTAAGGTAAGATTATAAAAACAAGGAGGAGATCCTGTGAACAGAATAGCAAGCATTAAACGTAACACCTATGAAACCAGGATAAAAATGAGTCTGGATATTGACGGCAGCGGTGTAAACGATATTAACACAGGCGTAGGCTTTTTCGATCATATGCTTACCCATATTTCAAAGCATGGCTTCATGGACCTTAATATTGATTGTGAAGGCGATCTGGATGTAGACTGTCATCATACCGTTGAGGACGTTGGCATAGTGCTTGGCAAATGCTTTGAAGAGGCTCTTGGCGATAAGGTCGGTATTAAGAGATACGGCTATGCCGTAGTGCCTATGGACGAGGCTCTTGTGCTTTGTTCTCTGGATTTTTCAGGCAGGTCATATCTTAATTTTGACGGAAAATTCACAGCCCCAAGTATAGGACTTTTTGATCTTGAAATGGTTGAAGAGTTTTTCAGAGCTGTTGCCGATAACTGCGGTATGACGTTACATATAAAGGTACTTGACGGAAAGAACAATCACCATATAGCAGAAGCAATGTTCAAGGCCTTCGGCAAGGCTGTGGATATGGCTGTAACAATAGACGATAGAATAGACGGAGTATTATCTACCAAAGGAATGTTGGAATAATGATCGCAGTTATAGATTATGGAATGGGCAATCTGAGAAGTGTACAGAAGGCCCTTGAATTTGTGGGAGAAACGGCTGTTATCACAGACGATATACAGACTATGGAAAGGGCTGATAAGCTTGTGCTTCCCGGAGTAGGCGCATTTGGGGACGCCATCGGCACCATAAGGGAAAAAGGGATAGACAAGGTCATATATGACGCTGTTGATAAAAATAAACCCTTTTTGGGAATATGTCTTGGTATGCAGCTTATATTTGACAAAAGCTATGAATATGGCGAATATAAGGGGCTGGGACTTATACCCGGTGAAATAAGACTTCTCCCGGATAATGTCAAAAAGCCGCATATTGGCTGGAACAATCTTAATATTAAAATGCGTTCTCCTCTTTTTGAAAACACAGGAGAAAGTCCTTATGTTTATTTTGTGCATTCCTATTATCTTTATACAGATGCTCCCGTAGTTTCCGCAACAACGGATTACGGCAGGGAAATACAGGTCGCAGTACAGAAGGACAATATTTTTGCTTTGCAGTTCCACCCTGAAAAAAGCGGAGATACAGGCCTTGAAATATTAAAGAATTTCGGCAGATTAAATTAAATATAAATTAAGTTTTCGGAACGGAGTGACAATAATATGCAGATATATCCTGCAATAGATATAATTGACGGTAAGGCGGTAAGGCTTTCACAAGGAAAGTTTGATAATGTAACGGTTTTCAATGATGATCCCCTGTCCGCTGCGTCAGACTGGGTAAAGGCAGGTGCCGACTATATACATGTAGTCGATCTGGACGGCGCACGTTATGGCAAAAGCTTTATAACGGATATAATAAAGGATATAAAGGCTGAATATAATGTAAATATACAAACAGGCGGCGGCGTCAGAAGCATAAGGGATATTGAGGACAGAATAAATGCCGGAGCCTCAAGAGTTATAATAGGTACTGCCGCTGTTAAGAATCCTGAGCTTGTGAAGGAAGCCGTAAAGCTTTACGGTGAAAAGATAGCTGTGGGAATAGATGCCAAAAACGGTATGGTAGCCATATCGGGCTGGGAGGAAATAAGCAGCGTAAAGGCAGCCGACCTTTGCTATGAGATGAAAAAATACGGCGTAAGCACAGTTATTTACACAGATATTTCAAAGGACGGTATGATGAGCGGTCCCAACATACATTTTACAAAGGAGCTTATTGATAAAACAGGCATGGATATAATTGCCTCAGGCGGCGTTTCTCATATGCGTGATATAGAAAATGTCAAGAACATAAACGCCTCAGGGATCATAATAGGCAAGGCTCTTTACAACGGCGCTTTGGATCTGAAGGAAATAATAGAAAAATTCGGTTGAATGGAGAATGATCATGGAAAATAAAAGAGATATTATAATCAAGTATATTATTTCATATATTTGCATAACGGCAGGTGCTGCTATAGCCGCCTTTGCTATTGAGGAATTTCTTCTTGCAAAGCAGATACTTGACGGCGGTGTAGTCGGTATATCTATCATACTCAATCACCTGTTCAATATAAGGCTCAGCGTATTCATTGTTATACTTAACATACCTTTTCTTATAGTGGGACTTAAAATAATGGGTAAGACCTTTGCATTTAAAGCTACATATGCCATGCTGGTATTTTCCGTATTCCTTGTTGTATTTGAGGAAATGCAGGAGGTCACAGATGATCCTCTTTTGGCAACTGTATACGGCGGTGTGTTTTTGGGACTTGGCGTAGGTATAATAATGCGTTCAGGCGGCTGTGTAGACGGTATCGATACGGTATCCTTGCTTTTAAGCAAAAAAACTCAGTTTTCAACAGGTCAAATAATTCTATTTTTCAATCTTATAATATATTCATGCGCCGGCATCATATTTGGCCCTGACAGGGCTTTATATAGCCTTCTTGCCTATTTTATAACATCTAAGGTAATAGACATTGTAGAAATGGGTCTGGATCAGGGCAAAGCCGTTATGATAATTACCGAAAACGGCGAAAGGATAGCCGATACCATATATAAGCATTTAGGCAGAACAGTCACTCTTTTACAAGGAGAAGGTCTTATAAGCGGTAAAAAAATAATTCTGTACTGTGTTGTTACACGTATTGAGCTAAGCGAATTAAAGAGAATAGTAAAGAACGACGATGGTTCGGCTTTTATGACTATTTCAGATGTTTCGGAAATAGTAGGAAAACACATTAAGAAAAAGAAGGAATAGGTGAGTGTCATGCACACTAAGAGAATAATACCATGTCTTGACGTGAATAAGGGTAGAGTCGTAAAGGGTGTAAATTTTGTAAACCTGAAGGACGCAGGAGACCCTGTTGAAATAGCGGCAATGTATAACAGATCACTTGCTGATGAAATAGTGTTTCTGGATATAACGGCATCTTCCGATGCCAGAAATATTATGCTTGACGTTGTTTCAAGAACAGCCGAGCAGGTATTTATACCTCTTACCGTAGGCGGAGGTATAAGAAGCGTTGAGGATTTCAGAGCAATACTCAGCGCAGGCGCAGACAAGATAGCAGTCAATTCAGCAGCGATCAAAAGGCCTGAGCTTATAAATGAAGCAGCAGAAAGGTTTGGAGATCAATGCGTTGTGGTTGCCATAGACGCTAAGAGGAGAGATAACTCAGGCTATGACGTATACTTAAACGGCGGTCGTGTCAATACAGGCAAGGACGCTTTGGAATGGGCTGTTGAAGCCGAAAAAAGAGGTGCAGGTGAAATATTGCTGACAAGCATGGATCGTGACGGAACA
Source organism: uncultured Clostridia bacterium (assembly GCA_947589405.1). GTDB lineage: Bacteria > Bacillota > Clostridia > Lachnospirales > CAG-274 > CANPXH01. The sequence goes on from CANQBT010000060.1 coordinate 9,060, forward strand.
AAGTCAGGCTACGATATTGAGCTGACTAAGACAATAAGCGCTGCGGTCTCTATTCCTGTAATAGCTTCGGGGGGAGCCGGAACTATGGAGCATTTTGCGGAAGCTCTTACGACAGGCGGCGCAGAAGCGGCTCTTGCTGCAAGTCTTTTTCACTATAGAGAAATGGAAATAATTGACTTGAAAAAATATCTTGCAGAGCAAAACATTCCTGTAAGGCTTAAATAGGAGAAAACTATGGAAATAAAATTCAACAGCGATGGGCTTGTGCCATGTATAGCGCAGGATCACAAAACAAAGGAAGTACTTATGCTTGCATATATGAACCAAGAAGCCTTTGACATTACTGTCAGAACAGGACTGGGAACATATTACAGCCGTTCACGGCAGAGTCTTTGGATAAAAGGCGAAACAAGCGGACATTATCAGCATGTAAAGGAAATACGCTATGACTGTGACTGCGATACTATACTTCTGCTTGTAGAGCAGGAGGGAGCAGCCTGCCATACGGGAAATCGCTCCTGCTTTTACAGAAAGCTGGAGGAATACAAAGGAGAATAAATATGTCAGATATAGGCGATATGCTTTATGAGGAATACAATGTAATAAAGGGAAGAAAGGACGAGCCTAAGGAGGGTTCATATACCTGTTATCTCTTTAGAAAGGGTATCGATAAAATACTTAAGAAAATAGGCGAGGAAGCAACAGAAACGATAATTGCAGCCAAGAACAGCGACAAGGGCGAGATAGTAGGAGAAATATGCGATGTTATTTTCCACATTGAAGTGATGATGGCGGAAAAAGGCATTAGCTGGGAGGATATAGCTTGCGAGCTTGCAGACCGCAGAGCCAAAGAAAATATGAACGTTGAGAAGGAAGCTAAACGAAAAGCGGAAAACAGAACAGATGAAACAAATATTAATTAAAGGACGCAAGGGGCGTCCTTTTTTTATGGCAAATTATGGAGTTGAATATTCAGATAATGTAGAATAGAGAATATTTGTCGTTACAGCTTTTACAATTCAAATATAATATAACTGTAATATTATATTTATTGTATTTATTGCTCTAAGGTGATATAATTGCGTTATGGTAAATTAAAGGCAGGGAGGTAAATCATGAAAAGGATATTTATTAAATTATTTTTGATAGTATTTTTTACAGCGGCGATGAATATCGGCATATATGCAAGCTGTATATACAATATCTCGGATATAAATATAACCGCAAACGGAAATCCTGTTTCAATGAGTGTAAAGCCTATTAATAAAAACGGCAGTATACTTGTACCCGCAAAAGATATTTTTGAAACGCTGGGCTATAAGGCGGATATAAGAAATGACATTGAACAGCTTTATGTACATTTCGGAAACAAGACCCTTGTATTTACTGCCGATTCGGATATAGCTTACATAAACGGTGTCAAAACGATTATGGATTCCGAAGCGAGAATAATAAACGGCAGCATGCTTATCCCTCTTAAATTTCTCCATAATTCTCTTGGCTTAAACGTAGCGTGGGATAAGGATTCGGATATTGTATATATCGATATGTCAAAAAATTCAAATGACAAGGTCTACAGGGAATATTACTACACCGACAGCTATATTTTTACAGATGATAAGGGGAATATAATTGCGGAATATCCTCAGATCCACTATGCAGGCTGTAATGTATATGTATTCAGGGATAAAAACAATAAAATGGGTGTCCTTGATTCGGAAGGCAAAGTAATAGTAGAAGCAAAATACACAGACGATATGAATATCGCATCACGTACATTTGCCCTTAATAATACCATAACTCTTAAGGAGGTTGACCGCTTTGATATATATGATACAAGCGGAAAGCTCAAAAAATCCGTAACCAAGCCTGTGGGCTTTAAAAAATCGGAATACAGTCCTTATTATAGCTGTAACGATACGGGATATACAGAAAATCCCCTTAAGATAAATTGTATTACAGGCTCAAATGTAGTTATAAGCGAATACATGGGGGATAACGGCGGACCCCATATATCTTCGCCCGATGATGAAGAATTTATAATACGTCTTTTCAGCGAAAAGAAGGTAGACGGTTATTATAATATAAAGGCGCTGTCTAACGGAGAATTTACCGCTATTGATAAAAAAGACGGAAAAAATGTCACTCTTAACATAGACGGAAGCCTGAAATACAAATATTGAAATTATGCATTTATCAATAAAACGGAAAAGGAGAATACCTATGTATAAAAAAATTATTGCCGTATTAATTACATCAATGTGCTTTGCCGTAACTGCCTTTGCAGATAATTCATGCAGCAAATGGGCTGAGGACAGTATAAAAGAAGCTGTATCGGAGAATATTGTGCCGAAGAGCTTGCAGTCAGAGTATACAAAGCCCATAACAAGAGAAGAATTTTGCAACTTGATTATTTGTATGCTTGATAAGGTGGACAAAAGAATTGGTGAGCAAGAAAGCAGTATACGTTATTCAGATACAGAGGATAAGGCTGTGCTTACAGCTTCCGTACTGGGTATTGTGGCAGGCATGGGAAACAACAGCTTTGATCCAAACGGTAATATTACAAGACAGCAGGCAAGCCGTATGCTTTATATGGCATCTACTGTTCCTCAAAGATTTCCCGAGTTTAAGGAATGCTTTTCGGACAAGCTTATTGAAATAAACGGCAATGTTATAATGCCCCATATTTTCAGAGATGGTTATAAGATACAGTACTGGGCACAGGAAAGCATAAGCTATTGCTATATGTACGGAATTATGCAGGGAAGTGACAATAATCTCTTTGACGTTGAGGGTACATATTCAAGAGAACAGGCCATAACAACTGTTTTAAGGCTTTATAAGCTGTATTCACAGGGAATAACAGATATACCGCAGAGAGAATACATATATGCTCGGAAAAATAATGACGACAGCTGGACATACATAAATGAAAAGGGCGAACAGGTCATTACTCTTGAAAATGAATATGTTGCAGAAGCTGCGCCCTTCAGGGACGGCTTTGCCGTTCTTGATTACGGACCTGCCTCAGGTCGTAAGGTAATAAATACAAAGGGAGAAATAACAGCCGAAGGATTTAATCACGGTAGTG
>CANQBT010000061.1 GCA_947589405.1 uncultured Clostridia bacterium
AACTCTCAATTTTCGCTTTGGAGGCGAACGTTATACCACTTAACCAAGCCGCTATAATCAACAGAAATATGATAACATATATTACTGTGATTTGTCAACATATTTTTTCAGAATAAACAATGAAATATAATAGCCTATTATGCCGAGCACGACCCCTATGACAGCGCCGAACACAACGTCTGTGGGAAAATGCACACAGAGATAAAGTCTGCTGATACCTATAAGAAAAGCCGGTATCAGCATAAGCATACCTATTTTTTTATTGCAGAGTATAACGGCAAAGGAAGAGGCAAAGCCTGCCGCCGTATGCCCCGAAGGAAATGAACCGTCTGTGGGAGGCTTTACAAGCACAGCCCTTAAAAGAGCCGTTTCCGCCGCAAAGGGACGTATCCTGTCAGCCAAAGGCTTTATTGCAATATTTACCGTCAACAGCATGAGCATGAGAGAAAACGCCGAAGCCAGCCCTGCTCTTCTTGTGCCTTTAAAGGCTAACAGTACAGCCGTTATGGCTATCCATATAATACCGCCGTTACCAAGACTCGTAATGAATACCATAAGTCTGTCCATAAATGCATTATGAAAATTATCCGCTATAAAATTGAGAATATCCAGCTCCCAACTCATAATGCCACTCCTTATCAGTATATTACATTCACGCCTGTGTCGGTATCTATTGTATTCATATTGTAGAGAATAAGAACATCGTCTATATTGTTTTCTTTTACGAAATCGCTTACGGCGCCTTTGTAGCTCCTTGTGTCAAACACATATATTTTCTTATAGTGAGCTACAAGAAAGGGTATCATGGAATTGGCATAGCTGTCCTTCGCTATGGCAAGGGTCCTTGTGCTGTCCGTACTGTTGTTTGTAATTTCCACAAGAGAATGAATGTTATTCAAAAAAAGCGAATACTTATCCTTTTTATCCAAATAGTCATAGTTATACAGCGAATCCCTTTCTTCACCGTCGTATAATACCGTCAGATCGTTATCCTGCTCGTATACCTTTATTTCCTCGCCCTTAAGAGTAATATCGTTAAGCTTGGAATATATCGTGCCTTTGAAGTCCTCCGTTACGGTCTTTATATCAAAGGCGCTTTCAGGCTGAGGCTCTATGCCCTTTGCCCTGCACCATGTGGTATAGCCTGCATATGCACCCTCTGTGGTCCAATGATGATCAAGACCATAAAAAAGCTTTTTGCCCTTTTCCTTTTCAAGTATAAGCTCGTCATAAAGAGAGTCTATATTATTACATTCCACAGAGGAATATATTTTATCCATTGTCTTAAGCTGTGAAAGAGGAGAGGCAAACGGCGGAAGCTTGTCGTCATATATCTCTACGGCAGTAGGCACAAGCATAAGATCTACCTGTCTGCCCTCCATATTTTTACAGAATTTATTGAATGTATCTATGAGTCTTTGAGTATTTTCAGGCTTTTTATAATCCTCAATATACATACCATTATCACATACATATATGCCGTTTACAAGCTTATTGCCCATGACCTTTTCCGCAAAAAGAGTCTTGAGTGTAACAAAGCCGTCCCTTAAGGGAAAATGGTCGCTTATATAGAGGGTAATATCCTCCATATATTCTCCCGAAGCAAAGTCATTAAAGCTCAGCTTTGGAAATTCCTGAAGCATTCTGTTTTCATTTTCCGAAAAATCGGACTTTGGCATAAATATAAGCCCTATGCCAAGAGCCAGTATTAAAATTGTAACCGTTACGGAAATAAATTTATTCATGGCAAACACCTAAAATCTGAAATAAAGAAAAGGATTGTATGCAGAGCTTACAAGATAAGCTACCGTAATAACAAAAAGTATCGGATACACAACGCCTTCGGCTTTTTTGACAAAAGCATTTTTTTCAAGTATTTTATACACAGGCATTGAAAATATAACAGCTGCCGCAATAAGCACAAAATTACTTATAAGATCAAATATAAAGCTGTCATTTACAATAATGTGGTTGGAATTGAGAAGCATTACGCCCATATATTCCCCAAGCCTTGTAAAATCGGTCATGGCAAATATTACAAAGCCTATAACGACTACCGCAAGAGTGTATATATGGTTTATCACCCTGCATTTTTTTAGTATTTTTTCAAATCCCAGTCTTTCAATTATTGAAAAAAGACCATGCCACATGCCCCATATCACAAAATTCCAGCTGGCGCCATGCCATATTCCCGTACACAGAAATACTACAAAAAGATTGAAATATGTCCTTATATTTCCCCTTCTGCTTCCTCCAAGAGGTATATACAGATATTCCTTGAACCATGTGGAAAGGGAAATATGCCAGCGTCTCCAGAACTCTCTTATACTGCCTGAAATATAGGGATAGTTAAAGTTTTCAAGAAAGTCGAAGCCGAATATTTTTCCCAGACCTATCGCCATATCGGAATATCCCGAAAAGTCAAAGTATATCTGTATGCTGTAGGCTATTGCGCCAAGCCATGCGCCTGCCATTGACAAGGCGCTCATATCACCGCCTGATATACTTTCCCAAAGAGCGCCTGCGCTGTTGGCAATAAGCACCTTCTTGAAAAGACCTGTGAGGAATCTCTTTGTACCGAGAGCATAGTTTTCAAAACTCACATCTCTTTGCTCTATCTGAGCGTCTATGTCGTGATACTTGATAATAGGACCTGCTATGAGCTGTGGGAAAAAGGATATATAGAGGAGAAGATTTGAAAGCCTTTTCTGCACAGGCGTATCTCCTCTGTATACATCTATTACATAGCTCATTGCCTGGAATGTAAAAAAAGATATGCCTATAGGCAAATGTATAACAGGCACGTCAAAGCTCAGACCAAAAACGGTATTTATGCCTGAAACAAAAAACGCTGTGTATTTATACCAAAATAAAAGCCCAATATTTACAAGTATTGAAGCCGTAAGAAAAATTTTTTTTGCACTTTTATGTTTTTCCATTAATACAGCAAGTCCATAGTTTAAAACTATGGACATTACCATTAACACGACTGCCTTAGGCTCGCCGAAGGTATAGAAAAACAGACTTGCCAATATCAGTATTATATTCCTTACTTTTGTGTTTCTGACCAAAAAATAAGGAATACATACTGCCGGCAGAAATAAAAATATAAATTCTAGGCTGGAAAATAACACTTTAAGCCTCCGTAATTATAGATTTCCGCTTATAGCTTCATTTATTTCATCAGCGTTAGATGATATTACAACATATACAAGAGGACCTACTTCCTTTATTTCGCTGTCCCGAGCCAGCTTTGCCTGCTCGGGCTGATTATAATTGGTAAGCTCGGTTATCTTCTGCTTTACGGCATTCTCCACAGCCGCAACATATTCCTCCCTTTTCGTTTCGTCACCGCACTTGAACATAATAACGGTTTCGGCAGAATTGGGATCATCGCTCTGAGCAAATACATATCCCTGAAGGTCACTTGTATTTATGCCATAGTAATTTGAAATATAGGTATCGTCAAGAGCAGTAAGCTCATTTTCGGTCATAGAGGAAATGCTTTCATATACAGCATTTACATCAAAGTCCTCGACCTTGCTTTCGTCTGCCGAACTTCCGCAGCCTGTAAAAAGCATCAATAGCGCCAAAAGCATCAGTACTTTTTTCATATCGAATCTCCTTTACAAATTTTCAGCAGCTACATTCTGCAAGAATGGTATCCATACCTCCTGAAAAGCCTTTGGCTGATGGTGTATACCGTCTCTTGCATAGTCAGGCTTAAGAGCGTCTCCGAATTTTGAGTTAAAGTCCAGATATATTATTCCCCATTCCTCTGCCTTTGCTGCTATACTTTCATTGAATTTTTTTATGGTCTCGTTGCTGAAATTGGGAGTCTCCTTAGCCGCAGTTATTGGCGGTATGCTCATTACATATATTTTAGACTCCGGGACAGCCGTCTTTATTTTGGCTATAAGCTCTCCGTATTTTCCGTTAAGCTTTTCAACTGAATAGCCCGGTGAACCCAATCCGTTCATTTCGTTTATTCCCAGATTTATAAATATCTTAGATGGATTTATGGCTGCCAATGAAGCAGTTATATCCTGCGCCTTGCCGTTATACATAGGACCGCTGCCCTTAAGGGCATCGTTTATTCCCCAGCTTACCGCCGTAAGGAATGTACATTGCTTAAGCCAATGAGGAGCCGTGCCTGAGGCATTCTGCACATATGTGGCAAAGCCCGACATTATGCTGTCGCCTGTAAATACTGTATTTTTATAGAAATTTTCAAGAGCAGCCGTATCCTGCACAGTCGTTGTTTCGGTCCCGTCAGCACTCATAGGCTCTGTTGATGTTTCAGAAATATATTCCGATGTTGTTGTCATGGAATTTTCTTCAACATTTTCCGCTTCCTTATTATCGGGAGCATCTCCTCTTTTGCCATCGGCAAAAATACACACTCCCATTATCAATATCATTATCAATAACAGCCAATAGACTCTGTTTGCTCTTTTGTTCATATTACCCCTTCTATCCTTACTCAACGATAGAATATCTGTCGATTATTGCATCCTCCACTCTGAACTGAGGCTCCCAGTCAATGGTTTTCTTTGCAAGCTGGATATTGGCATAGCTGCCGCCTATATCCCCTACTCGTCTCGGTCCTACCGTTGAAGCTATTTTCTCTCCCGCAATATTCTGAAAAGCGATCAAAAATTCTCTTACTGTAACATCTATACCGCTGCCTATATTAAGGCTCAGGTAATTGGTATATTCAGGTCCTGCCTTTTTAAATGCCATATCAAAGTTGACCACAGCATTGACATTTGCCGCAGCCAGATCCGTAATATGTATATAGTCCCTTATGCAGGTGCCGTCTCTGGTCTCCCAGTCGTCGCCGTTTATTACAAATGCCTTTTCCTCTCCTGTATAGACCTTTATTATCCTCTCAAGAATATTGGAGCCTGTTCTCAGCGGAAGCTTATGCTCTCTTGTTCCGTAAAAGTGGTCTATCCCTATGGGATTAAAATTCCTGAGAGCTATGCATTTCATATCATAGGCATTGCAGAAATCTCTCAACATCATTTCAAATATATACTTGGAACGGCCAAAGGGACTTCTTGGCTTCATAGGAGAACGCTCTGTGACCATAAAGCCGGGCACATCGTCATATACAGATGCCGAACTGGCAAATATGATCTTTCTTATACCTCTGTCCTTTAAAAGACTTACAAAGGACAGCGCTCCCGATACATTCTGCAAATAGAACTCATACGGCTCCTTTACGGAATTGGCAACGGCAGAGACCATAGCCGAATGTATTACAATATCAATATCTCCATGCTTGTCAAGTATTTCTTTTACGCTTTCAAGGTCTGTAATATCGCATCTGTAAAAGCTGCACAGGGGAAGGCTCAGTCCCTCCGTACCTGCAACGCTGTCAAGAACCACCGTTTCAATACCGCTGTCCGCAAGGGCATACACAATGCTTCTGCCTATAAAACCACAGCCTGTCAACAGAACCTTCATACAATACGCCTCCAAACCTTTAGAAAACATTTTGCCATTATCATTAATTTATTTTACTCTATTTTACTTTAAATTTCAACAGCAATTTTTATATTTATTCAAAAAACCGCAGCAATGGGAATTTTAGCCTTACAGAACCTTTATTTTCAATATAAAATGAATTTATGGATACAGGTATTCGGTATATATACAGAAAAAGCTGCTGCATTATGACCTACATAAAAAATCGGTTTTAATGCAACAGCTTTGTTAGGGGGAGAGTAGTAGCAAAAGTAACTCCGACATTTACTCATCTTAAAACGACCCTTCCACCATTTCAAACAATAAAAATTGTTTGAAATGGTCCCCCTCCCCTCCGACGCCCTTCGGGCTATCAGCACTTTCGGCAAGCCGAAAGCCAACCTGACGGTCGTCCGATAAATCTTTCGGTGCAATGGGGAGGCTAGAGAGAGAAGGAAGAGGGACGCCTTAGGATTAGGTTTCTCAAACGCCTTAATAATGTTGAAAAGCTATTTATCACTAACTAAGAAATGAGAAGAGAATAAAACTAAGCTTCCCCTTCAGAGAAGGGGAAGTGGCAGCCCAATCATTTCGTTGAATTGAAAATACATTTGCATTGGGCTGCCAATAGGGTCGATTTAATCTCCCCTATTAAATCCAACAAAACAGCCCACACCCACATCACCCATTCATATTGATACGTATCTGCGTAATAAACAGCTCCTTTTGGGGATCGAATAAAAATCTTGAAATGCCCTCATATTTCTGAACGGTATGGGCTACGCTTTTCAAGCCGTAACTATCGCCCGAACTACTCAGAAAGGCTTCTGACGGCAGAAAACCGTTCTCAGACCTAAAACGGCTGTCAAGACGTACCTCCTTACAGGAATTTGTTATCTCCATAGCAAGGGAGCTTCCGAAGGTACCTATGCGTATATCTATTATTGGGGCTTTGGGATATTTCCTACAGGAATTTATGGCATTTTCCATAACATTGCCCAGCAATACCGTAATGTCAGAAGGCTCTATATCAAGCTCGCCGCATTCCGCATTTACTTCACAGCGTATATTTTCATCTGCGGCAATGCCTGTATAGTATTGTAACAGACTGTTGACCACCATATTGCGGCAGTAGGTCCTGCTGACACGTCCGGCGGAGGTATCTGTCAGCTTTGACAGATAATCCTTCATCTCCTTTAATTCTCCTCTGTCCAGCATATCATTGAGAGTATTGTAATGATGGCGCAGATCATGGTGCATGCGCCTTGTGTTTTCCATATCTACGGCAATTTTTTCATACTGGAGCTGCTGAAGCTCAAGTGCTCTGAGCTGTGCGCTTTCACGCCGCTGTCTTGCAGACTCTCGCATTATTAGCCAATATATAAGCACCTGATACATGATCACAGCAAGCAATATTGCCAGCAGTATTAAATACAGCCTGTATTCCAGATAGTAATATGCAAAATCAAAGCCCGACATCATTATTATAAAAATGCATGTTGAAAATATAAGTATAAAAAATTCACGGCGCATATTTCGTGTATATACTTCCCGAATATACTCCTTAAGGGTACGGCTTACAAAGGGGATCATGCAGGGCAGCATAAACAGCGCCGTTACGGCATAGAGAAGTACACCGTGTAATGAATAGACTGACCAACCGTTGCTTATGGGAGAAAAATGAAAAAATACAGACAAAAAACCGCTTAGGGTATTTACAAGACAATATTGCAAAGCTCCGTAAAACAAGACGATAAAAAATACCAGAAGCTTTTTAATGGGGGATTCCCTTACAAGCAGTATAAAGGCTGTCAATGTGATAAACATTACCAAAAGCGTGAAAAGATTGGCTGTAAGCGCAGTATTTTTGCTTATGCCGCTTTGAAGGAGTATAGGCAGCAGTACCGAAAATACGGCTATGAATATGGTCAAGCAAGCAAACAAGCTTCTTTTTCCTATACGGTATGTTTCCTGAGGAAAGGGCAGAAATATCATAAGCGTACAGGGGAGAAACTGTATAAAAAAGCCTACAGCATTCTGTATAAAAAACATCATAATTTATCCTCACCAAAACCCTTTCTTTGTGAAAGCCGTTCAAAGACATAGTTGTCATAGGTAGCTCTTATACCGGCACTTTTGCGTATCGTTATGGGAAGCCGTATTCCGTTTTGCATAACGCATGTATTTTTGCTCATCTTCATGATATAGTCCATATTGACAAGTATTCCACGATTTATTTTAAGAAAATTCTTGTTCATTTTCTTCTCCAGATCGCAGAAGGACATACGTACACGTAGCTTTTCTCCGTCAGCAAGAGAAATATTTACTATGTGGTCGTCGCTTTCCAAAATACATATCTGATCCAGAAATATCGTATGTCTTTCCATTCCAAATGTAAGAGTAATGCGTTCCCTGTACACAAAGCGGTATTCCGCAATGCGTCTGAATGCCTCCGCAATGCCCTCTGTTGTCACGGGCTTTACAATATAATGCATAGCGTATACCGAAAATGCATCTACCGCAAAATCCCTGCTTACGGTAACGAACACAATACCTGTTTCGGGAGAGATCTCATGAAGCTTTTTAGCAATTTCAATACCGTTTTCGGGAGGCAGATATATATCCAAAAACACAATGTCAAAGTGGGGCGATACCTTCGCAGCCTCAAGCAGGGCTGTACCGCAAGAGAATTTTTCAGCTCTCCGAGACGGATCCCAGTCCCTCAGCGCTTCTTCAAATTTCTTCTGTTCCCTTATATCATCATCGCAAACTGCAATACGCATATATATTATTCCTCCCAAGACCAGTCGGTCCAATGTATATTTTTCAATTATATTATAATATTTTATCATTTTCAATGCGGCAATTTTGCCGTTCACGTCATAATATCTGCCTTTTACGTCATAACAAAGCAATATCTTAATGAATATTACCCTATGTGCAAAGCCTTTAAAACAAAGGGGAATGCCGCTGTTTTGCTTGACATTCCCCATTTTATGCTCTTACTGTGTAATATCGAATTTATTATCTATATGGTTTTCATTTAAAAATGCAGCATATTCCTTTGTAAGCTCTCCGTAATGCTTGTAAAAATCCGAATAATCACAGTATTCCAAAAGCTCCGAAGCGTCTTTTATGCTTTCAAGCTTACTTATCTGTATATTAGGCAGATGAAGGACGTCTATAAGCTCTGAGGTCCTGCTGTCGTGAGTTATCCACAGAGCCGGAATGCCGTTTCTCAAAGCGGACATATTGCCATGAAAACGGCTGCCAAATGAAAATGAAAATTTTTCCTCCTGCATATAGCGGTTCCATTTGTCCATATCAAAGAAAAGCTTAGCGTTGGACTTCATGAATTTCCTAAGCTTGTCCTGAGATATGCCAATGCCGGGAAAGCTTTGATTAAACAGCTCATCGTCAACAGTCTTGTCCTCCATAAGCTGAGGAAGCTCGGTCATCATCTGTATGAGCCATACGGCGTCCGCCTTCATGCCCAGCTCCAGAAGCCTTGTTTCAAGCTTTGACTTACCTGTAATATTGAATATAGGCTTGCTCATATCAGGCGTTCTTATATTCTCATATACGCCGTCAAGGTATTTATAGCATGTAGGACAGCCTATTATCCTGTAATTCCTTATACCCATAAGCTCTAAGCATTCTGCCGTAAATTCGCCTCTTACTCCAAGTGACACACATCTGTCAGCAGCCTCTCTGAAAAAGTTTACGGCATAGTCAGAAAGTACATTTACAAGCTTTCTTGGCGTATTGTTAGGGGGATATGCCTGAGCGCCTAAGCCCACCATCGTAATATTGCCTTCGCTGCTCTTATACATTCTGTCCATATTTTTTATAACGTTGTCGCTGCCCTTTATTATGAAATTGGAAGAGGGTATTACAGCTGTGACCGTTCCGTATTCCTTTCTGAGCTTTTCATAATTAGGTCCGTTGAACCATATTTGTGCAACCGAATTGACCTGACGGTCTACAGCGTCTACAAATACCATATTTCCCGAATTGGCGCCTGCAAGCCTCATCTTTTCTTCTATTGACTTGCTGCTGTCGTCCGTAACGGAAATAACGGGATTTACAAGCACCGTTTTGTATGAAGCATTTTCATCTATAAGCATATCGTGATGCCTTTTTACAGAGCTTTCATTTACTGTTGTATCGGGATCCCATTTTTCGGCTTTTTCTATATTGTAAAGCTCGTTGAATTTTTCCTCAGTACCCTTTTCCACATTGGCGAAATAGAACTTCTTTATTATTTCATGGTTTCGCTTTACGGCATCGTTATCGGGAGCAAACAGCCTCCTTATACATTGAGCAACAAGCATATGCTCTTTGTAATAAGAGTCCTGAGTATATGTCTTTGCCGAGCTGTTGCTTGAATGGAACCTGAAATAGCTCTTGGTATCTACAGTATAGGCTATCTTCTTATTCTGAAGCAGATAGAGATAGAATATCCAATCGCCGCATATCTTCATGGCGTACCATGAAGGATCCGAAAACAGATCCATTTCACCGGGATTCCTGAATACGGCTCCGCTGGCGTTAGGTATTGTATTCTTAATGGCAAGAGCTTCGCTTACCTCACTCAGACTGTCATTCACATAGCTGTGATGCCATTTTTCATCGTCTATACTTCCTACATAGCTGAAAAAGCCGTTTTTATTTTCTTCATTGTGTTCGTTTATAAAGCCGTACTGACAGTAGGACAGAGCTACGTCCTTATCATCAAAGGCGATAAGTACGTTTTCAAGGAAGTTTTCCTCACAGCAGTCATCTGACTCGGCTATCCAGCAAAGCTCACCCTTTGAATTTCTTATGCCCTTTGTCCATTGGCGGAACACTCCTCCCGAGTTGGTTTCATTAAATACCAGCTCGCTTCTGTCGGGATATTTCTCATTGTATTCTCTGAGTATATCCCTGCTGTTGTCCTTTGAGCAGTCGTCCATAAACTGTACATGTATATTCTTATATGTTTGACCAAATATACTGTCAAGACGCATAGGCAAAAATGCCGAATGATTATAATTGGGAACAATAACGCTTACAAGAGGTCCTGTCTTATCCTCGCCGGATACAAGCAGGCGGTTTATCCTATCCGCCTTTTCAACGGTATATTCCTCGTCCTCCGCACAAGCGTATCTGTTGTAAACGTCTATATACATATCCGCAATATTGGATATTTCAAAATATTCCGCCTTCTTTACGGCAGTTTTGGCGCAGGAATCGTAATATTCCTTATCTGTGACCATCCTGACTATTTCGTCGGCAAGCATATCGTTATCCACCTGCATATCCTTAAGGGGGAATATACTGCCTGCATATCTGCCCTCACACTCCAGCATAGACCTTACATCGCCTATATCGCTGGCAATGGCAGGTATGCCGCACATCATTGCTTCAATAAGGCAAAGAGGTGCGCTTTCGGAAGCATAGTATGACGGAAGCATACAAATATCCGATGCCGCAAAGAAATCGCAGGGATCATCTCTGAAGCCCAGAAAATGTATATGTTCGTTTTCCATTGTATCCTTGTAATTATCGTATACCTCACCGCTGCCTATAAGAATAAGCTGTATATCTCTTCCTGTTTTTTCTCTTGCCTTGTCAACGGCGGAAATAGCGTTGAGCCAGCCCTTCTGAGGTATTGCACGGCTTATTACGGCTATTGTAAAAGAATCCGCCTTAACTCCGTATTGTGAAAGATCCGCCTTGTTTATTACAGGTCTTTCCATGCCGTTAGGTATTTTTATGAATTTTTCCTTATCATATACCTCGTATTTTTCAAAAGGAATTATATTCTTGTCTGCAACATATGTCCAGTAATCCGTATTATCAATAAGCTTTGACACTCTGAACAGATATTCAAGAGTTTTGTCATCAAAATTCTCATACATTCCATGAGATGTAGCGATATTTACAGTCTTTTTCTTAAGAGAAGGATATTTCTCAAGAACATCGCACATAAAGCTCTGTACTGCCTGATGATGACTGCTTATGACCTGAATATCAAGCTCATTTATTATAACGCCCATTTCATCTATGTCGTTGGTGTATACAACAGGTATGCATGGATCCAGCATTTTTCTTACAGGCATTTCCGTATTGCTGCTGTATATATGCACCGTTACGGTATATCCCCGCTTGTGAAGAGCATTTGCAAGCCTTATAGGCATTATTTCTCCGCCGCCGTGACTGAATTCGTATATGCTTATCAATATATTAAAGCTGCGTTCTTTTATATAGTCCTTCGGCATATAATTTTCGGCAAAATATTTATATCCGTATTCTGCCGCCACCGTTTTTCTCATAAGGGCATACCGCTGATATTTATCCCTTCTGTCGGCAGCATACTTGTCAAAAAGCACAGGAGCGACATTTTTTATATACCCTTCGGAAAGCCCTTCGGAGCAGTCCTCTTCTATATCCTCTGAATAGTATATCCCTATCTTTCCTCCTGCGCATATGCCAAGCAGATATTGGGTAAAGCTTCCGCTATGGCTGAAATCAATATTCTCTGCTGCGGCTTTGTCGGGCACTCTGAATATGACGTTCTCCTTGTCAAGAGGGTGTCTCCATATGTTGTAC
>CANQBT010000062.1 GCA_947589405.1 uncultured Clostridia bacterium
AGTCCCTTAGCTTCGCTTATAGTTATTTCGTCACCGTCGATATGGAATTTGACAATATCCAGCTCAGTAGCATTATATGTTGCATCGTTTCCGCTTACAGAAGCATGACCCTCCGCAACTGTCTTGTCCTCAGGATCCAAAAGCTTGAAATCAAAGGCAATGTCTGTAGCATTGGAAATAACAAGTGTCACGGGATCGGTAGGATCCGTTTCTGCCGTAGGCTGGAGTATGAATTTGCCGTCATACCATGAATTGACAATTATGCTTGTCTTTACATCTGAGGTTTCCTTTACATATATTGCTTTTCCGCTTGGTATCTGAAGTCCCTTAGCCTCGTCTATCGTTACTGTATCACCGCTTACCGTAAACCTAAGTATATCAAGCTCTGTAGCTGAATATGTCGCTTCGGCTCCGTTTACAGTTGCCTTGCCGCTTAATTTGGCATTGCCGTTTGGATCCAAAAGGCTGAAATCAAAGCTGTTTTCTGAAGCGTTTGTTATAACAAGTGTCTTTGGATCTTCAACATTTGTAGTATCGGTAGTCTGAAGAGAAAATCTGCCGCTTGTCCATACAGGTGTCTGGGGCTTCTGTTCAACAGAAGATGATGTTTTTGGCATACTTATAGATGCTGTCTTTGTAGCTGCGTCATAGTCCACAGTCGCACCCAGATTCTCCGTTACCGATCTTAACGGTACATATGTAGTGCCGTTATAAAGCAGCGTTTCTGACGCTGAGGGCTGTCCGTTTACAATAAGCTTTACCCTGTTGAAAAAGGCTTCTATATTTTGTCCGCCTTCGGCATAAGAAAGTATGGGAGCGACAATAAGGGCTGCCGTTAAAAGTCCTGCCGTAAAGCTTTTAAATGTTTTTTTCATAAAATTCCTCCTCTCAAAAATATGGGGCAGATAATATCCGCCCCAAAGAAATTAAAAATTAAAGTCTGAAATACTTTGCTGCATTGTTATAGCATATGTCTGCTACAAGCTTGCCTGCAAACTCAATATCATCGGCATATTCGCCGTCCTCTATCCATTGACCTATTATGTTGCAGAGTATTCTTCTGAAATATTCATGTCTTGGATATGAAAGGAAGCTTCTGGAGTCTGTAAGCATACCTACGAATTTACCGAGAACGCCTAAGTTACCGAGAGCCTTTATCTGAGCTTCCATACCATCCTTGTTGTCATTGAACCACCAAGCAGTACCGAACTGTATCTTGGAAGCAGCCTCAGTACCCTGGAAACAGCCTAATATAGTACCGAATACCTGATTGTCAGCAGGGTTTCCTGCAAATAACAATGTCTTGGGAAGAGCATTCTTATAGTCAAGAGCGTCTAAGAGGTTAGTAAGACCTTCAACCGTTGACCAGTCTGATATACAGTCAAAGCCTGTATCGGGACCCATCTTCTCAAACATTCTTGTGTTATTATCTCTCTTGATGTTCATGTGTATTTCCATAGCCCAGTCTCTCTTGTGATATTCTTCACCTAAGAAGAGCATAAGAGCTGTTCTATACTTCTCGCCCTCGTCCTTTGTAGGAGCTGTGCCTGAGATAGCCTTAGCAAGTATAGCGTCTATTTCTGCTTCGGAAGCCTTGTTGAAAGGCACATATGTGAATGCATGGTCGGAAGCACGGCAGCCTAATTCTTCAAATACTGCCATTCTCTTTATAAGGACTTCCTTAAGGTTGGCAAATGTCTTTATTTCCTTGCCGCCTGCTTCGCCGAGAGTCTTAATATATTCTGCAAATGTAGGAGCATCTATATTAAGGGCCTTATCAGGTCTCCATGCAGGATATACCTTAAATCTTGTTTCCTCAGCAGCCAATTTCTTATGCCATTCAAGAGAATCGGCAGGATCATCGGTTGTGTTTATAGCGTTTACATTAGATTTAACGATAAGCTCTCTTACTCTGAAGTCGGGCTTTGCAAGCATTTCATTTATCTTGTCATGTATCTCAACTGCATTGTCCTTTGTAAGAGGCTCATATATACCGAAGTATCTCTGAAGCTCAAGGTGAGTCCAATGATATAATGGATTGCCTATAGCGTACTGTATAGTTTCAGCCCATTTTACAAACTTGTTGAGCTTATCGGCATTCTTGCCTGTGATCTCCTCCTCAGGTACGCCTAATGAACGCATTGCTCTCCACTTGTAGTGGTCGCCGCCCAGCCATACATCGGATATATCCTCAAAGTTCTTGTTTTCATATATTTCCTGAGGATTAAGATGGCAATGGAAGTCGTAAATAGGCTCGTCCTTTGCGTACTTGTGGAATAATGTCTGTGCGGTTTTTGTCTTTAATAAGAAGTTTTCATCAATAAAACCCATGTTTAATTCCTCCAATCTTTTTGTAAAGTTTATTTTGTCCGTTATTGCAAGGTTTATAACATCAAAGAGTTACGCCGTTCTTGAATATGGCTATCTCTCTGTAATCATTGATCTCATTCTTTGTCTTTGCTCTGTCTGATGCTACGTCAAGTATGAATTTGAAGAATTCCTCAGCATACTCGTCCATCTTCTTGTCCTCTATAAGCCTTCCTGCGTTCCAGTCTATCCAGTTCTTCTTCCTGTTGGCAAGATCGGAATTGGTAGCTATCTTTATTGTAGGAACAGGTGAGCCTACGGGAGTACCTCTTCCCGTTGAGAAGAGTATAACATGACAGCCGCTTGCCATCATACCGCTTATGGCTACTATATCGTTGCCGGGACCCTGCAAGAGTGAAAGTCCGTCGGCAGTTGCCTTGTCACCGTAGAGAAGAACGCCGTTGACATTGGAGGTGCCGCCCTTCTGAGTACAGCCAAGTGACTTGTCCTCAAGAGTGGTGATGCCGCCCTTCTTATTGCCCGGTGAAGGATTTTCGCCTACAGGCTCGCCGTGACTTATAAAGTATTCCTTGAAATTGTTTACAAGGCTTACGGTCTTGTCAAATGTTGCCTTATCCTTACATCTGTCCATAAGTATGGTCTCGGCGCCAAACATTTCGGGAACCTCTGAAAGCACGGTCTTGCCTCCGTTGGCAACCATTATATCGGAGATCCTGCCTATGAGCGGATTGGCAGTAATGCCTGAAAGACCGTCTGAGCCGCCGCACTTAAGACCGATAACAAGCTTGCTTACGGGAATCTCCTCCTGCTTGAACTGAGAAGCATAATCCACAAGCTGACCTATTACCTCAACGGCTTCTTCCACATCGTTTTCATGCTCCTGGCAAATGAAGAACTTAACTCTTTCTTCATCATAGTCGCCAAGTACCTTCTTGAACTCGTCAACGTTGTTGTTTTCACAGCCAAGACTTAACACAAGAACGCCTGCGGCATTTGGGTGTCTTACCATACCGGCAAGAAGCTTCTGAGTATTTTCGTGATCCTCGCCAAGCTGTGAGCAGCCATAAGGATGAACAAAGTTGTAAATACCCTCTACCTTGTCGCCGTATCTCTTGTTGGCTTCCCTTACAATGGCATTTGATACACCGTTTACACAGCCTACCGTGTTTACGATCCATATTTCGTTTCTGATACCCACTTCGCCATTCTTTCTCACATAGCCCATAAATGTATCATGTCTTGTAACGGGAATATCCTTGTGTTTAGGTGAGTATGTGTATTCAAGAGTAGAGCTAAGGTTAGTCTTTACATTGTGAGAATGTACCCATTCGCCTGCTTTTATATCTCTTGTGGCATGACCTATGGGATAGCCGTATTTTATGATATTCTCATTTTCGGGAATATCAACAATTGCCATCTTGTGACCTCTGTCAATATTTTCAAGTGCCGCAACACCGTATATTTCCTCGCCTTTGGCAATATTGTCTATGGCAACGACAACATTGTCGTTATCGTTAATTTTAATATACTTTTCCATAATATCCTCCTCTTACAGGGCTTAGCCTAAAACTGCCTTGACCTCAGAAACAACGCCATTGTTGAGTATGTTGTAAAGGTGATCTGTTACAACAGCAGGGAAGTCGCCTAAACCGCTGTTGAGATCAGCGCCAAGCCAGAAGTCCTTGTTAGCGCAAACCTTCTTGACAACATCGGCAACCTGAGCCTTGTCGGAAGCGTCAACGCCTGTCCATACATTCTTATAAAATTCCAGAACTTCGGGGCTGTCCTTAACAGGATATTCCTCGCTTCCTCTGTGACCTATAAGAGCGCCGTCTTTTATCTCGGTTCCCTTGTAGAATGCAAGATATGCTGCAAAGGAGAATGTAAGTATCTTAGGAAGCTTGCCGTTCTGAGCATAGTATTCCTGAATAGTATGGAGAACTCTTGCCTCAAACTTAGATGTAGAGTTAAGAGAAATGTCCATAAGCTTATGCTTTATAAATGGATTCTGGAATCTGTCGAATACAGCGTCTGCAAAGCTCTTCAGATCCTCGTGAGTCAATTCGGGACTTTCGATAGCAGGTATTATCTCATCATCGAGAGCCTTTACAAGATAGTCGTAGTACATCTTGTCTGCCATCATTTCGCCTACCAAGTTATGGCCTGAAAGATAAGCTGCAAGTACTGAACAGGTATGAGCGCCGTTAAGTATTCTTACCTTACGCTTCTTATAAGGCTTAACATCGGGAGTAAATATTACCTTTAAGCCGGCAGCAGGGAAGGGCAGTTCCTTCTCAAGCTCTGCGGGTCCTTCTATTACCCATGTGTGGAATATTTCGCTTGTATCTATAGCGTTGTCCTCATAGCCGAACTCCTCGCAAAGCTCCTTAGCCTCGTCACGAGGATAGCCTGTAACGATCCTGTCTACAAGTGTGCTTGTGAATACGCATGCTGTTTCTATCCAATCGATGAAGTCAGCGCCTAAGCTCCAGTTCTCAGCATGCTTGAGAACGTATTTCTTAAGAGTCTTGCCGTTGTCGTCTATAAGCTCACAGGGAATGAATACAAGACCCTTGCTCTTGTCACCGTCAAATGCCTTGAATCTCTTGTATAAGAAATTAGTTACCTTAGCGGGGAATGAATCCTGTGGCTCGCTGTCTGTCATAGGCTCGTCCTTCCAGGAGATACCTGCTTCCGTAGTGTTTGATACAACAAATCTCAATTCGGGATTTGAAGCGCAGGCATTGTAGGTATCAAGGTCAACATATGGATTGATACATCTCTTTACGCAGGTGATAAGTCTCTTGTCGGAGACCTTCTGTCCATCTTCACGACCTCTTGCTATAAGAGTGTAAAGACCCTCCTGCTCGTTAAGTATATTTCTCAAGGAGTCACCGCCCGGAATAGGCTGAATAAGTGTGATACCACCCTTGAATAAGCCCTGAGCATTGATCTCATCAAAC
This sequence comes from uncultured Clostridia bacterium, assembly GCA_947589405.1. Taxonomy (GTDB): domain Bacteria; phylum Bacillota; class Clostridia; order Lachnospirales; family CAG-274; genus CANPXH01. Next base: position 5,292 of record CANQBT010000062.1, read on the forward strand.
ATATAGTCAACGAAAGCTCTTAAAAAATTACCTTCGCCGAACTGAATTATTCTCTCAGGCAGCTCCTCCTTTGTGCCGATATTAAGATCATCATTGAACTTAAAGCCGTTTGTCAAAAGTTTTCTGCTTAATTTTTCCATGGGAAATACCTCCGTTTTTGTATATTTTATTCAGTATAATTACCTAATAATATAATACTATAAAATCTGGGGCAAATCAATATTAATTTTACAATTTTTACAAGAATATTAAATTTACGTTTCAGTAAATAAACACTTTTACCAAAAAAGAAGAATGTATATGCCGATGTATCAAGCATTCGGTTGAATATGGAGGAATGCTCAGAGTGTGCAAGGGAATAAGAATATTACCCATAAAAAGCATAATGTCAAAATAGTCAATACAGAGTACGAATTTCAGAAAGGGGATAATGACAGAATGGGGCTGTCTGCGTTAAGTTTTGTATAGCGCAATATTGATTTATTTATCTTAAATCGACCCTTCCACCATTTCAAACAATAAAATTGTTTGAAATATTCAGCACTTTTGCTTCGCAAAAGCAAGCCTACGGCTTGGCGGATAATTCTTCCGCTGCAATGTCCCCCTCCCCTCGACGCTCAATATAAAATTGAGCTAGGGGAGGCTAGAAAGAGTAGGAGAAGGGGAACTGTCAGCCCAACCAAGAATTACAAGTCGTGAACGGCTTTACATGGGCTGACTGAGAGGTCAACCTACTACGCTAAACAAAAGTTTACATTTTTATCTCATCACCTCCGTACAGGAGCGGCAAACGGCGCAATCGGTCAAGATAACACCGTAGACTACATTGCTTTGCCTTCGACAATATGATAAAATATACATAAAGCTAAAATAAGTATAATACAAGGAGGTATAACAATGCCTGAGCCTTCAAACGAAAGAAGCGACAAATTTAAAAAAGCCTTAGACAACGCCGTAAAGGTAAGTAACGATCTGAGAGATATAGATCTTATAAAACGCATCACGGGAAATGCCGTGCTGAACGAAAGCAACATACATTCCGCTCTTAACAGCATATATGTAAACGGAAAGAACCTTACGGATACACTTGGCGAAAACAGCAGCTTAGAGGACTACGCAGCAGCCGTGAGAACGGCTCTTTTTACAAATGAAAATTCATTTGTCACAATTATGAGGAGAAATTCTATTTTTGCCTCACCCAAAGCTGTTATCCCTCAGGGCTACGAAGCGTCCGACGAGAACAGCGCAGTCTATAAAAACGCTCTCAAGTCCCTGAGCTATGTGGAAAACTACAGAGAAGATGTATACGATATAATAAAGAACACAAGGCGCGACCTTGAGAAAAAAGGACAAAGGGACGCCCGTCTTTTCTTTAGTAATATTTTCTATACTCCCGAGGGAAATCTGAAAGACCCGACCGAAGACCCCAACGCAATGCCCGATGACAATTTAATATATACATTCTGCAAACGCTTCGACATGCTGACACCGGGTCTCGTAGGCTCCAGAACTCCGGAAAACCTTGTATATGCCTACATGCTTACAAAGGAATATCCGAACCCCGACGGTACTAAAAGAAAGCTGACATATGAGGATCTGCTCTTTGATGAGTCCGAAGAAATGGACCGCTTGAAAGAAGAAGCGGGAAAGGAATTCTGCAGTATATTCAGCAAAGACCCGAACATTGACAACGAAGAAAAATTCAGAAGCACAGCATATCCTACATTCATAAAAATGACGGAGATAATACTGCAGCAGAAAACAGATTATCACGACATAAGCGAAAAGGACGATATAGCAAATATCGTAAAGGACGAGTCCAAGCTGAATTTTGTAAATGACGTATTCCAGCAGATAGCAAAGGTCTCCGATCTCGGCAATATAATGACAGTACTGGTCTCAGGTCCCACGTTGGATAAAAGTTTGGTCAAAAACAGGCTCGATTATCTGAGCTCTGATCTTTACAGGGCCAACGATGATTTCGCAAGAGCTTCCAGTACAAGCGAATCTGTATTTGCAGCTGCCGCTAATGCTCAGGCTATCGTGGATACCCATGACCCAAGATATATAGATGATATGTGCAAGGGAATACTTGATGTAAATACTGCCCAGGTACTCAACGCTGAAATGGGTATATACGAAATAGGTGCAGCAGACGAATTTCTCAAATACAAAAACGGCATGGAAAACATATATATAGAGGAATGGGAAAAGCCCGAACATAAAAAGGCCTTCAAAACAATAGAAAAGGCCGTCGAAAGAGCCACAGAAAAAGATACCGATGATATATTGGCACAATGTATAATGAACGGCACGGGAAGCTTTGAGCCTGTTACAAATGCAAAAGACTATTCTGACGTTGCATGTCTTATAGATCTCTTTACGCTCAGGCGTATGAGGGAGGGTGAAAACTCTTTAAACGGCGACTATAAGGGAACACAGCCGGGACTTCTCTGCGCATTGACAGGCTGTCCCTCAATACCTACGGGACTGTCTCCCGAAACCGATACAAGACTGCTTATGTCTGCTGTAAATAATGTATATATAAACGGCGTTAACATGGCGGATCATTTCCACCTTGACGAAAACAATATAGCCGAAAATATAAGCGAATGTGAAAAGCAGCTGGCGGGTATAATACTCAGCGGCATAGAAGGCGGAAAGCAAAATATAGTATATGCAGGCAACGGAAAGGGGACCTTCGGCGCAGTCAACATAAGCGAGCCCCTTCTCTCTATGCCTTTGCGACCACGCAATGATACCCCCGAGTCTCATGCCAAATACGAAAGCGACATGGCAAAATACAATGCAGATCGTGCCGAAATAAACAGTCTCAGGGGCAGTATGAAAGATTATAACAATACGGCAAATGCCTATGCTCAGCTTCTCAGCGGCACTCTTGAGGACGCCCAACTAAAGGACTGTGCAAATACGCTTAACGAAAAGGGTATAAGTATACCCTCTGTAAGCATGAGCTTCGATAAAGCCTACGAGATGTTTACATCAAACAACGGCGCAGGCGTAATATTATCCCGTATCTCAGGCAGAACACTTAGTTCCGAAGAGGACTATGAAAATGTGGCAAAGGACATTTATATAGGAAATAAGCCTCTTTCTGAGCTTTGTCCCAGAGGCGATATGTCCGCCATAGACTATATTGTGAAAATGGAGGATATGCTCAAAGACACATTTGACAATAATATTTACAAAAACGCCGATCCCCTTGCCATTTCCACAAGGGATAAAAACGGCAATCTCAGAAGCTTTAAAATAGAGCTTGACAGTCCTCCGGTAAGACCTAAGCCGGTAGAACCTCTAAAGGGACTGAAGGCCCTTTTCGCCTCTCCGAAAACTGTTGAGGAAAAAAATAGGGAGCTTATGAAATATGCAGAAGCTGAGGAAAAATATATTAACGCTATCACTACATATAACAGATGTGTAAAATATAACGAAACAGCAGATAAGAGCAGGATAAATCAGCTAAGAGAAGAAAGAATGGGACCTACCGTAACAGCCCTTGATATCAATTCCGTGCAGAGAAGCCGAAGCGCATCACCGCAGCTTGGACAGACGCCTATGCAGTCAAGTATTGACCGCAGCACGGAAAACAGCGGTCCTTCAATGCAGCACTAGTATTCACAGGAGGTGTAATATATGTCTTTAACAAGCTATGATGATCTTTCCGATAAAGCCAGACGGGCATACGAGCAGGCTATAAAAATAAACAGGAATGCAGATGACACAGCCTTTATAAGAAGTCTTTCGGGAAATAATTCTCCCAATGAGGGCAATATACGCTCAATACTTGACAGCATATATATAAACGGAAAAAATCTTGCGGATATGCTGGGAGAGGGAGCGAGCATTTCAGACTACGCAAACGCAGTAAAAGCAGCTCTTGACAGGAGAAGCAACGCTTTTGTAACGCTTATGCACAAGGACTCCGTATTTGCCGACCCCAAAGCCGTTATACCCGATGACGATTACGGTACTCCCGAAGCATGGGCAAAGGCGGAGGACTCTCTGAATTATGCCGCCGAACACAGGGAGGCCATATATAATGCGGCAAACAGCGCAAATAACGAAATGAAGCAGAAAAATCGTGATAATCTTATGCTTTTTTCGGCCATCTTTTTACTCCCGATGAAAACAGCCCTCTTACAGACGAACAGCTCAGTAATGTTCCTCTTTTTGAATCTATAGTGTCAAACAATCACATAGACGCCACAAAGCTTGACCCCAATAAAATGAACCTTGATATGTTAAGATCGGCTGTATCCTTCGTTTTTTCACAGAACGAGCCCGTGCCTCCCGGCTTTTTAAACGGAAGGAACACGGAGGACTTTGTATACGCCTATATGCTCACAAAGGATTACCCCGAAGGCTCGGGCAACAAGGTGACGTTTGAACAGCTTATAAACGACGACTCACCCGAAATGCAGGAATTCAAGAGAAATTCGGGAAAAGAATTCTGCAGCATATTCATGAAAGGCGGCAATGATATATCACAAAAGTACAACGAGGAGGCATATCCCACGCTTCTGAAAATGACGGACGCTATGATAAATCAGAAATTTGAACGACACGACCTGAGCAATGAAAACGATATAAGAAACGCTTTTATAGACGCAAAAAGGGTCAACGTTATATTTAATGTCAATCAGCAGCTTGACCATGCCTCTAACCTGAGCAAGCTTACCGCCAAGAACAATGGCTTATGCAGGGTATATTCCGATATGCTCAGCGGAAGGTTGGGATTTCTCTGTTCCGAAACATACCGAAATGACGCAAAAATCGATAGAACAGAAATTATAAAGATCATGAATACCCAGGTCATGGCCGACTCAACGGATATGAAAAACCTACACGGCATACCTATCGGCAGCTTAGATATAGAAACAAGCTATGCTCTTATGGTCTCAACAAGTAGCTGCTGCGAAGAGCTTATAACTATGCCCTATAACACTATTGTGGAGGAAGCCCAAAAATACAGAAACGGTCAGGAAAACCGCATAAAAGAAATATGGGAGAATTCCAATCAGAAGAGGGATATTGAGAAGGCAAACAAGGCTGCGGCAAAAGTGGTCGAAAAACAGCCCGAGGATCTTATTATTGAGAACATAAGCAACGGTACGGGAGCTTATGTATTCGGCGCTTATAACCTTACGCCGGAGATACTTGACAAATTTGCACGGGGCGAATCGGTATACGGCTCAATGGTCGACGCCCAAAGCGGAGGCGTAGGCGATATAGAGCACATGGCGGGCATAAAAACAGGTCTGCTGAATATGCTAACCGGCTGCCCCGTTATAGAAAAAGCGCCCGACGAAATAACGGAGCGTGAGAAAAAAATGCTTATGGCAGCGGCAAACACCATATATATAAACGGTGAGACTATGGCGAAGCGTTTTAATCTCAGCGAAGATACGATCGCACAGGATATAAAAGAAGCCGAGAGGTCTCTTGCCGCCCTTATGAAGGAGAGCAGCGCAAACAACGGCCCCGACTACTTTTATGCACGCTGCGGTGATAAAAGCTTTGCCGCCATAACTATAAGCGGCAGCAGAGAATATAACAAGACCGCAAAGGCATGCGCACAGTATATAAGCTGTAACGGAAGCGACAATGAGCTTAAGGAAAGCCTTGATATTCTTAAAAAGAACAACATAGAGTTTGCTTCTTACAAAATGGACTTTGACTCAGCCTACAGTACATTCGTTAACAGTACGAGAGGTGCTACCCTTGCAAATCTTGCAGGAAGAAGCCTTGAAAGCGAAAGCGACTATGCGGAAGCCGCCAAAAGAATATACATAGGCAATAAGACACTTGCGGAGCTGTGCCCCAGAGGCGATAAGACTCTTGAGCAGAATATAAACGATATGGAAAAGCTTCTTGAGGACGCCTATTACAACAATATTCATATGAAAAGCGAAAACAAGGTCTTTCAACCTATATTCATAAGAGATGACAGAGGCGACCTCAAGGCTCTTACGGTAGACCCGGGCAGACCGCCTAAAAGGCCCGATCCCGTAGAACCTCCTACCGGATTAAAAGCCCTTTTAAGAAACAAGGCACAAAGGGAAAGAGATAATGAAATTTTAGCAAAATACATATCTGAGGAAACAAAGTATGTCAATGAAATGAGCCAATATAACAGATGTATCGCATACAATGAAGCTGCCGAAAAAATGAGGATAAGCATTATGCGTGAGGAAAAGAACGGACCTACCGTAAGGAATGTCAGCATCGCTCAGCTTCAGGGAAATAGCCTTTCAGCTTATTCCAACAACAATATGGCGCTGACACGCCCGAATGTCGAGCACAATATGCAGGCGGGCGCACATTCATTGTAGGAGTGGCTATAGGAATTGTGTTTTTATAGATTTTTGTTTATGTTAGTAAGTTCGACCTCTCAGTCAGCGCAGTTGAAGGCTGTGTTAATTCACAGTTGTTGGTTTCGCTGACAGCTCCATTGCAGCGGAAGAAGTTATCCGCCCGACAGCGACAATTGAGTATTGCACCCTTCCGTCAGCTTA
>CANQBT010000063.1 GCA_947589405.1 uncultured Clostridia bacterium
ACCCCTCCCTGTCTTGACGCAGACTTACCGGCAGGATTGTCAAAGAAAATATTGGCATTACTTTCGACAGAGGACGAATCAGTAAGAGCATTTCTTGGCTCTATAAGAGGATATTCATATACGTCCTCCTGCCATCTTGGTATAAACACATTGCCGTTGAATATACTAAAGCCGTTCTGCACACTTGAAATATAGTATATAGGCTGATCCTCCTGGCTGAATCGGGAGGTTTCCTCAAAGCAAAGCTCTATTATATTGCTTTTCTTAAGCAGAAGAGATGAATATGTGTCGTCCTGAGAATTGAAAAATATGACCGTCATTTCGGAACCGTCCGCACGAGGTGATATTATTATAGTGTCATATGCCGTTATTTTATCGGCATTATCTCCGTCTGCGCTGAATATTCCGGGAATATCGCTTCCCGAAAAAAGACAGTTGTATTCATATATTACGCATCTGCTCTGAAGAATGCTGTTCCAGCTTATTCCCTCTCCCGATGTAAGGGTCCCCTTTTCCACAGCAGCGGCTACGGCTCTGTCAAATACCTGCTTGTATTCACTTTCGTATACGCCGTCCGCCTTGCAGACCACCTTGTTATCTCCAAGATTTATTATTATTCTGTCAAGTATATAGGGAGTATTTTTGACAGATTTATTCTCCGAAAAGAACGAAAAAAAGTTATGGTCTGAAAATTCTCCAAACCATAACTCACCTGTCTGATAAATAGCTAAAACCATCAAAAGAGCAATTATAAAATTTCTTCCGAAGTTTTTCATATGCCTATTCCTTTGCCATAATTACCAATTGCTGCGGCCCGGTACGGCGATACTCTGAGAAAGAGTATTCTTGAGCACCTTGTTTTTCCTTACAATAGTGGTTCTTACTTCTGAGCTTTTGCTGTCCTTACGAGCTGCCACAACAACATAGTTGCTTCCCTCCTTAAGGGCAACGTTTTGACTGTATATGCCGGTAGAACCAACTACTATGTTATAATTTCTTATAAGTCTGTAGCTGACATTGCCGTTTACGTTAACGGGTTCAAATATGTTTATGGCTATCTGAGCGCCGGGCTCAGCTGTGCCTGATATGACCTTATTTGAATCAAAAGTAATTTCCAAAGATTTAGAAGTATCTATTCCTCCCGTAATTTTGAAATTATTTACAGGAGCGGCATTTGCCGCTGTAGGAAATGCCATAAAGCAGGATATAACAGCAATTAATGAAATTAATGTAATTATTATTTTTTTCATAAAGCCATCCTCCTTATTAAAGCCGTCTGCTTTTATAGCTAGGGCAACTATTATATCGGAAAGAGAAAAAAATCTCTTTGCCGATACAATAATTGAAACCTCTACACTATGGCATATTTTATATGCTGATTTTATTATACACTATTAATGTTACAGAATGGTTACAGGAGCGTTACTTTTCAATTAATTTTCCACAAATTCCACAATCGGTTAAAAAATATGCTGAAATAATCCACCTTTTCCGAAAAAATAGGTTTTTGGTTTGTGGCTTAGTCATGATCACCGACCCGGCTCCAATATAAATTTTTCGTTTTCAAAAAATTTTAAATCATATTGCTCATTTTATGATATAATTAAAGTAATATTATATATGGTTTATGACTAATAATTATTGAATTTTTGCTCTTAAAAAGTGTATAATAACTGTAATTAGTAGTTAATATCGCATATTGTTATTTGTAAAAATTTTGTTAATTTATTACTATTAGTATAGGGAGGAGTTTTTAGTACAGCTGCAGAGGAGTGTTGCCATATGTCAGTCACAGCACAAAAATTAGGAAACAGAATACGCAACTTGAGAACCGATGAAAAAATCAGTCAGGAGGAGCTGGCATTCAAGGCCTGTATCAGCACTACCTATCTGGGACAGATAGAGCGTGCCGAAAAATCCCCTACAGTAGAAACACTTGATAAAATTGCAAAAGCATTTAATATGTCAATTTACGAGCTGTTTTTATTTGACGAGGGCAAGACCTGTGAAATCAGTAAAATAACCGCACAGCTTTCTTCCTTATCAAAAGAGGAGCTTTCAGAGCTGCTTAAGGTAATTAAAAATATCAAATCCTTCAAGAATGCGTAAAATTACCTGTCGGTCTGATATAACTCTTGAGATCTTAAAGACATCTCTGATACGAACGTATCAGACGATGTCTTTTTTTTAGCTGCCGTATACTGCCCTTAATATTTTGTCGTTAAAGGCATGTATGGAGTTTATGCTGACTGCCATATGATACATTCTATAAAGTAAAAATATACCCAGAGCAAAATATACAGCTATCCATATGTAATCGTAAATATTTACATTCTCTATACCTGAATCATCGCAGTCCTTTACCCAAAAAGGCGTTATCATAACAACTGCTCCCGCAAGTATCTGCATATAAAAGGCAAGGCTTATGCTATCCGTCATAAAACGGTATATATGCAGTCTGCATCTTATATAACAGAGTATAATCATCCAAAGCTCTCCCAGCACAATATTGAACTTGTGCCTGAAAAAAAGCAATCCGTCCGTAAAGCTGTTCATAAACATTACAATAGGTATTATAAATATTAAATTACCCAAAAGCTCTCTGAGAGAAAGAGGGTAGTTATTTATAAAATATCCCCTTCTTGTTAAAGAAATAAAACAAAGAGGAAAGATCAAGACAGATGCGGTTATCGATGGTATCGTTTTTCTATTAAGCATATTATAAAATCTCTAAAATCAATATATTTATTGTAAAATCAACAAAAGCAAAAAACCAACACATTAATCTTTTGAGCCTTTTATCGGCTGAATGCATTATAATATCTATATAATTCATATAGTTTCCCGCCAGAAAAAAAGGAACCATTATATTCAGAACACATATATAAAAGCCTATAAAGGCAACTTCATATTCTCCGTATATAAGCGCTATCAACCCAATAGAAGCAAAGACGGAAGCGATCGTATATACCGCTATGGCAAGAACCTTTTCAAGCGTATTACCTCTGAGGCCGGGAAGCTCTCCCAAAGAATACACGGCATTTCCCACAAGAGAATTGGCTTTTATAACGGCTCTTTTCAATTCCGCTGCCGACTGATAGCGTTTTTTTCTGTCCATTTCAATACAGCGATCTATTATGTAGCCTATTTTTCCGCCATATTTTTCAGAAAAAGGGAATTTTCCCGTAAGCATAACGTTCATAAGCACACCGCAGGAATATATATCCGCCGTAGCGTCCGTCTGTGTAAATCCAAACTGCTCAGGCGCCGCATAGCCTGCCGTTCCCAATATACTGGTATCTCTTGTGCTTTCTTCATTTTTTATTCTGGATATGCCCATATCTATGACATATACCTTGTCTGAATTTGATATTATAATGTTTGATGGCGTAATATCTCTGTGTATTATCTTGTTTTTGTGAAGAAAATTAAGACAGCTGCACACCTGAACGATAATATCCTTTACCCTGTCGGGAAAAAGAGTCCCTTCGTCATTTAATATATCCTTAAGGCTCCTGCCCCTTATATATTCCTCTATTATGTAGTATTCGTTGTTGTATTCCAGGACCTCGTTGATATAAGGAGTGTTTACTGCATACACACCTTCAATTTTTCTGTACACATCTGCCGCTCTTTCGGATACCTGTTTTTTTACCCAAAGGCTTCCGTCCTTTACATTTTGCGTAAGATATACATTTCCCTTTTCATCGAGCTTTTCAATATCCTTGTATTTAATTAACTCATAATGGGCTTCATTTGAGGTCAGCATAATTTCCTCCCAAAAGTTGCTTTTTTGTCAAAAATATTATATCATAAATACAGGAGGCGGTAAATATGAATATTCAAAAAAATACCGATGAACTTTTAAAAATACTTGAAAACGGTGAAGAAATAGAAAAATACGAAGAGGAAAACAAGGAAGAGCTTATAGACATGGATCTGGCTGAATATCTCGATTTTCTTCTCAAAAAATACAAGCTTACGAAAAACAACGCCATAAACAATTCCGATCTGTCACAGATATACGGCTACCAGATATTTTCGGGAACAAAGAAAAATCCCTCCAGAAATAAAATAATACAGCTTATATTCGGTATGGGACTGGATATAACAGACGCTCAAAGACTTATGAGGATCGCCGGAACAAATGAGCTCTACCCACGTGTAAGAAGAGACAGCATAATACTGTATGCCCTTAATAAAAAAATGAGCCTTTCTCAATGCGATGAGCTTTTGTTTGAAATGAAAGAAAAGACCATACTAAATGCATAAAAAACCCAACTTTGACTAACTGAAAGAAATATCTAAAAGCATTTTTTTCAACATGTTGATTTTATTGACATAAAAAAACACACCTCAGGGTGTGTTTTTCAATATCATATAAGGCGACACCCGGATTTGAACCGGGGATCGAGGAGTTGCAGTCCTATGCCTTAGCCACTTGGCTATGTCGCCAAAATGACCCGTAGGGGAATCGAACCCCTGTTTTAGCCGTGAGAGGGCCACGTCTTAGCCTCTTGACCAACGGGCCATAAAGCTCCCCGAGTAGGATTCGAACCTACGACCTATCGGTTAACAGCCGAGTGCTCTACCGCTGAGCTATCGAGGAATATTGATGTTATCAACAAATACAATGATAACACAGTTATTATGCTATGTCAAGATTTTTTTTGCAAAACAGCTTGTTTATCCCATAAAAAGAAAGCTGTGTCGAATTTTTGTCTATTGCTGTTTTATTGGCTTATTTTTGTATGGGGTAATTTTTGGGTATGTGAGTATCGACCCTTCAGTCAGCTTACGCTGACACCTTCATTGCACAGAAGAAATATCTGACAGCCGTAGGCTGGCTTTGCCGTAGGCAAAGTGCTGAACCTTCTCTGAAGGGACGCCTTAGGTTTATGTTCTTCAAACGCTTTTATAATGTTGAAAAGCTAGTATTCATAACTAACTAAAAAAAATAAGGGGACCATCAACCTAGGCTCCCCTTGGAGCCAGGGGAGCTGTCAGCCCAACCAAGAATTACAAGTTATGAACGGATTTGCATGGGCTGACTGAAGGGTCGATTAGCAAAAAACCGCCGCATTGAGATCCTTATATCTCAATGCGGCAGTCTTAATATCATCAGTTATTTACTCTGCCTAAATATTCGCCTGTTCTTGTGTCTATCTTTATTATCTCACCCTCATTTATAAAGAGAGGAACATTGACATTGGCGCCTGTTTCTAAAGTAGCGGGCTTAGTAGCGCCTGTAGCTGTATCTCCCTTCACGCCGGGCTCTGTAGCGGCAACGGCAAGCTCCACTATTGTAGGGGGCTCTATACCGAATACCTTGCCCTGATAGCTGAGTACCTTAACGATTTCGTTTTCCTTAACGTACTTAAGAGTATCGCCTACATCGCTTGCTGGAAGAGCTATCTGGTCATAAGTCTCAACATCCATAAAATTATAAAGGTCGCCGTCTGCGTAAAGATAAGTCATATCCTTTCTGTCAATATGCGCCTTAGGCATCTTTTCAGTAGGTCTGAAAGTCTTTTCAACTACAGCGCCTGATACCAGGTTCTTTAATTTAGTTCTTACAAAGGCAGCGCCCTTGCCGGGCTTAACATGCTGAAATTCAATTATCTGATAAATATTGCCTTCATATTCCATTGTAACACCGTTTCTGAATTCACCGGCAGAAATCATAATTCTTCCTCCTTGTAAAACATATATATACTATAATAACCTATAAAGCTCAAAAAAGCAATAATTTTTTTGATATAGTAAAAATTTATTTTTTTTGCTGAATTTAAAATTTTGTGGATAATTTTTTATTTTTGCACATCGAACAAAGTTTTATTTGTGGAAAACCGGGATAACTTTGTGCATTATTGCTTTGAAACAAGCTTTTCACCTAACTTATAAACATCTCCTGCACCCATAGTTATCAACATAGTCTGTGGATTACAATTTTCGGCAATATAATTTTCGGCATTGTCGAAACTTCCGCAATATTCGGCGTTACCTCCCAATTCCTTTATCTTCTGCGCCAATTCTCTGCTGGATACAAGCCCTGTGTCCTTTTCTCTTGACGCATATATATCCAGCAAAAGCACCTTATCTGCCTTTGAAAGTATTTCGGCAAAATCATTCATGAGAGCATATGTTCTCGTATAGGTATGAGGCTGGAACACTATCCACAGTTCCTTCATATCGCCTGCTCTTGCGCTGTTTATGGTAGCCGCAATTTCCGTAGGGTGATGAGCATAGTCGTCTATTATCGTTATTTCCTTGTATTTTCCCTTGTACTGGAAGCGTCTGTCCGTGCCCTTGTATTTGCCTATACCTTCAATAATGGCATCAACAGGTATGCCATAATTATACGCAAGAGCAAAAGCAGCCAATGAATTGTATACATTGTGCTCTCCCGGTATAAGAAGATGGACCTTGGCGATCTCCTCACCCTTGTGGTTTACGGTATAGGCGCCATGTCCCATGCTGTCATAGCTTATGTCGGAAGGGTACCAATCTGCGCTGTCGTCCTTGCCATATGTTATTATTCTGCATTCCGTACCCTCAAGCACTTGATCAAGTCTTTCTATATCCTTGTTTATAACAATAAAACCGTCCTTAGGCACTCTTTTTGCAAATTTATTGAAGGATATATATATATTGTCCAGATTTTTGAAATAATCCAGATGGTCCTTGTCTACATTCAGTATAATTGCAGAATGGGGATTGAATTTAAGAAAGCTGTCCTTGTATTCACAGGTCTCCAGTATGAAATACTCATGGTCGCCTACCTTATAATTGCCGTCTATACTTGGCAGCATACCGCCTATTGATACGGTAGGGTCCTTATCTGCCGCAACAAATATTTCCGTCACAAAGGAGGACGTCGTTGTTTTGCCATGAGTACCTGCAATTGATATAGGGTATCTGTATTCAAGCATAAGCATACCCACAAGTTCTGCTCTGTCTATTACTTTGGCATTGCTTTTTCTTGCTGCCATAAGCTCAGGATTGTCCTCTGGCACCGCTGCCGTATATACTATAAGCTCTTCGTTTCCCTTTAAATTTTCTGCCTTCTGTCCTATGTTTACATTTATTCCGATATCTTCAAGTCTTTTGGTCACAGCGGAAGCCGTACTGTCCGATCCTGCTGTGTTATATCCTCTGAAATGCAGTATTTCGGCTAATCCGGACATACTTATACCGCCTATACCGATAAAATAAATATTATTAAAATCTGAAAGCTTCATAAACAATACCTCTCTTATTTTTTGCTGTTGTTTATATAATCTGACGCTAAGGCTGCCATTTCGTCTTTTGTATAATTTCTTCCAAGAGACTCCATAGAATAGGCAATGCTGTTATCACTATCATACCAGTAAATAGTCTGAGCCGATACAAGCTCGGAACCTCCGCCGTTATATCTTATCTCAGCATGTCCGTTTGGAATATTGTTCTTTATTGTAATAGGTATTTCTGATTTTTCGTCTTTAACAAAATATATCATTCTGTTATAAAAGGTCATTTCATAATTGTCGGCATTTATCTTTTCTACCCTGTCGCCAACAGGAAGAGTAAGCTCATACTCTGCAATATTCTTGGATTTCGCTCTTACTACCAATGTCTGTCCGGGAATATTGGTATCCTCATAGTATCTGTATACCATGTCGGCTCCGTCTATTTCATGGGAAGCCAGCATAAAATGCTCATTTATAACATCTGTCTGTACAGAATTTTCCAGCCTTAATTTTTCAAGCTCGTCTTTTGACGGAAGCTCGGCAGACTTTGTGTGACCTATTTCATCGTCCTGTGTAATAGTCTGTGGCTCGGTCGTTCTAAAGTTTTTTACAGCGATATTTACTATTACGAACAAAAAAACAACAGCGATAATGCCTATGGCAATATATATGGTCTTATTTATCTTTTTCATAGCTTTCTCCTTTTGATCTATATTTATTATATAATATCATATTCTTCATAAATTGTAAATAAAAAGCTGTCTGAGGGTAAAAATACTTTTTATAAACGATAATTATTATCAATTAATTTGAATTATTATTGGTCAAATATTGCAATTGTCAGACAATTACTTTTTTCGACTCTTTTTTTTATTAAAAAAATCTTTATTTTACACAGTTTTTTTATAATTATATTAAGTTATATAATCAATTTTAATAAAAAAAGAATTGTTTGCTTGTTTTTGTTGCTTTTTTGCACCGAAAATGTTATCATATAGGTTAGAAAATTATTGGGGAGATAAATCTATTTATATATAAGGAGGTGCCTTATGGCAGCAAAGAAAAACAACAGCGCCATCAACAAAATGCTTTTGCATCAATGTCTTAACGACATTGTCAAAAAAAGCAATGCTGAAATAATCATTCCTGAAACAAAGGAAGAGCTTTTCGACCTTGCTATGGGAGGCAAGGATAAAAAAACAAACGATATTTATTTCGACGTAAACGGCGAAAAAATAAGAGAAGCCTATATCACAAAATGTAAAAACGGTATAGTTATCAATTTTGACGATATTTCTCTCAGAAGAAGAGATCCCAATTCAATGGTAATAGCAGATGATCTGCCTACAGATAAGCCTACCCACATGGAACGTTTCGGCAAACCCTTTGAGCCTATAAGACAGGAAACCTTTGAATGGCTCAAGCAGCAGGACTCTCTTGTTATAGTTCCTTTTTATGCAGGCAATATATCTATGGGTATAGGTTATCCCTGTCTTGCTGTAGTTCCGGGCAATGCGGCATTTTTCGCAACTGCTCTTGCAGAGCTTCAGGGCTTTATCCCTGCCAGCAAGCTTCCTAACTACTTTAAGCCTAAGGCTGTTATATATGTTGCACCGCCTTTCCGTCACACGCATTACGAGGGCAAGCAGATAGTCGTACATAACAGACTTTACGATATGCAGGAAATATTCAGCTATAATCTTTACTTAGGACCTTCTGCCAAAAAGGGTGTTTATTCAATACTTCTCCATATCGGTGAAGAAGAAGGCTGGGTAACTCTCCATGCTTCCACCGTTAAGGTCGTTACACCTTACGAGCTTGAGCTTACAATAATGCACGAAGGCGCTTCAGGCGGCGGTAAATCCGAAATGACAGAACCTATACACAGAGAGCCTGACGGCAAAGTACTTCTGGCAACCAATATAAGAACAGGTGAAGAGACCTATGTAAATATTACAGATACCGTTACTCTCAATCCTATTACAGATGACATGGCTCTTGCTCATCCTACCATACAGGACAACACAAAGAGAAAGCTTGTTGTATGTGACGCAGAGTACGGTTGGTTCCTGAGAGTCGATCACATAGATCAGTACGGCACAGAGCCTGAAACAGAAAAGGCATGCTGTCATCCAAAGGAGCCATTGGTATTCCTTAATATGAATGCCGTACCCGATTCCACATGTCTTATATGGGATCATATAGAGGATTCACCGGGCGTACCTTGTCCCAACCCAAGAATTATTATGCCCAGAAAGCTTAAAAATAACATTGTCTACGGCACAGCTGAGGTAGATGTAAGAAGCTTCGGCATAAGGACTCCTCCTACAACGAAGGAGCACCCTGATTACGGTATTATAGGTATGTTCCACGTTCTTCCGCCGGCTCTCGGATGGATATGGAGACTTGTTGCTCCACGTGGATTTGCCAATCCTTCTATTATAGATTCTGCCGGTAACGCCATGAAGAGTGAGGGCGTTGGCTCCTACTGGCCATTTGCTACAGGCAAAAAGGTAGATCAGGCAAATCTTCTTTTAAAACAGATAGTTGATACGCCAAGCACACGTTATGTCCTTATACCCAACCAGTATATAGGCGCATACAAGGTAGGCTTTGCAGGAGAATGGGTAACAAGAGAATATCTTGCCAGAAGAGGCGGCGCTCGATTCAAGCCGGAACAGCTTGAAGCAGCCAGATGTTCACTTCTCGGCTATATCCCCAAGTCAGTTAAAATTGACGGTACTCCTATCAATCCGGGTCTTTTGAAGGTAAATCTTCAGGGACGTGTCGGCAACGATACTTACGACATTGGCGCTAAGAAGCTCACCGATTTCTTTAAAGAGCAGGTCAAGAAGTTCAATACTGCCGATCTTGATCCTCTGGGTAAGAAGATTATCGATGCCGTACTTAACGATGCTACCGTAGAAGATTATTATAACCTTATACCTAAGCTTTGATAAAGGAATCCCTTTTCAATACTTAGACAATAACAAAAAGCTGCTGCGTTAAGATCAAAGGTCTTAATGCAGTAGCTTTATTTGGTTGATAAATTTTTGTTTGTAAGTATTTTATATGTTGTTCTTTGCATAAGCCTTCAAAGCTTTTTATAAAGCGGCTTTCGGCATATTGCGATAAACTTATTTTTGGAATAAGTCTTCATATTTTGTTATAAATGCGGCATAAATTGGTGTCGTTGTGGTGTCGGGAAACAGGGTTTAGCTGAATGAAATTTTCTTCTATTCGGCTAAGCTCTTTTTGCTTTTTGTTTTCGCTGATCTCTGCGTAAATGTTGAGGGATGTGGAAACGCTTGCGTGTCCCATGACCTCTTGTATTATTTTTACGTTCACATCGTTTTCGCACAGGATCGTACAGAAGCTATGGCGAAGCTGATGAGGAGTACAGCTGTCAATGAGGAGCGGCTTTCTGTTTTCATTTTCGGCTTGTTCGGTTTCGTATTTGTTATAGTGCTTGACAATATTTCTCAATATACGCTCGATCTGATCGGCTGTATAGGGTAGAGCGTTTTTATTACCAAATACAAAACCGGCATACTCACCGCAAGTGACAGGCGACATATTTTCCTGCAACTGCTTTTGTTCTATTAAGATGTTTCGTAAGCCTGTAAACATCGGTATTGTCCTTATACCTGAAAATGTTTTTGGCGTCTGTATAAGTCTTATGTGGTTTGATTTGCCATTTTTGGTATATGCAATACTTCTGTTTATGTGTATGACATTGTTCTCAAAATCAATATCCTCCCACATCAGAGCGCACATTTCCGAAACACGCATTCCTGTGAATATCAACGTGCAAAATATATTGAAATATTTGCTGTCCTTTGGCGATGAAGATATAAAGCTTAAGAGTGCCTTTAGCTGCTCTTTGGATACAGCCGTGCGTTTATTTTCTTTCAGGTCATACATCTTTTTTATTTCCGCAAATACGCCGTCTATTGGATTTGTCCTGATGATATTGTCACGCACTGCCGTTCTGAACACAGGCGTCAAAGCGTGATTGACGGAACGCATACCGCTTATTCCAAGTTTCTGTTCCTCAAAAAGATATTTGAAAAATATCATCATATCGGAATATTTTATATCTTTTATACGCCTGCTGCCGATAACAGGTTTTGCGTGTTTGTTGTAGCTGTATTCATAAACTTCTCTTGAACGAGGTTTGAGGAATTGCCTGTTTGCGGCACAGCGCATAAACATCTGATCGACAGTTATGTTCTGATCGGTATTGCATAAACCAATGTATAGATTGTTTTGTATTTCCCTTTCTTTTTCTCTCAGCGCATCGAGAGTTCTGGCATAAACAGTTTTGCGTTTATGATCAATGGTATTGTAACGATACTGATACCTGCCATCGCTGCGTAAGCTTTCACCTTCTTTTAAAATTTTGCCGTATTTATCCTTTCTCTTTTTCATTTATAATTACCTCCCATTTCTGAACAGGCGGCAAATATATGATGTAAATGTATTATATCACATATCAGCCGATAATGCTCATGTACGGTAAGGAAGCAAGCAACCGAAAACAAGAGATAGACCGCCAGCACTACACTATTCCGAACC
>CANQBT010000064.1 GCA_947589405.1 uncultured Clostridia bacterium
TACGTTAAAATCATTTTGGAAATATAAAAAATGGTATTTTCTGAAATTGAAAATACCATTTTTATCGACAGTCTGAAACACCTTTTTCAAGGTGTTTTTCAGACTGTCAAAAAAATAATATTCAGACAACAAATATAAATTGAAGTAGTGAACAGCTTTCAAAAAAAGCGTCGCAGACTTTAATCCGCAAGAGGGATTCACTCCCTCTGAGGACAGGGACTTTTCTGTAATTTAGGCATTTATGCTTAAATTACAGAAAACACGTCAGCACTTTCACTTCGTGAAAGCCAGCCTTAGGCTGTCCGATAAATCTTTCGGTGCATTGCTGGTCCCTACCATTGAATCGGAAAGATTAATCCGACAGGGCGTAAGCCCTGCTTTTACCAAAGGTAAAAGTTCTGATGACTAACTGAAAGAAATGCCAAAAAGCATTTCTTTCAAAGTGTCGATTTTATCGACACGTTCTAAAACACCTTTTTCAAGGTGTTTTTTAATTCATTATACAGAAGGATCCTATTTTCATATGATTTGCTTATGTGTTTGCCATACCGCATACACAGAGCCAAAATTAAATTATTTACAGATATTTTAAATTTTTTATTTACATTACATCTACTTTATTATATAATTATAATACACATATATTATATAAAAGACTGGGATGAATTTTTTATGGATTTAGGAGATTACTTATTAGAATACAAAATGGATCACAATATCGGCAATCAGAAATTGGCGGATACTCTTACTATAAGCAAAATAACGCTTTTAAAAATTCTGAATAAGCAAGCTGTGCCTAATGTCAGGACCTGTATGAAGATCTCAAAGGCTACCGGCGTAAGCTTTAAAGATATAATAAAACTCAGGGATAACTATTCCGAACAATGTTCATATAAGCCAATGAAATAGACAATGGTATTATTAAGCATAAGACCTGTCAAAAGCAATTAATAACAGATATAAATATATCTTTTAACGCTTATGTATCAGAATTGATACAAGATAAATAAATAAACATACGCCGTTGAGCTTTTAAGCTTATACGGCTATTTTTATAGGCTCTCTTTTTATATACGTCATGAATTTTCTTAAGCACATAAACAAGAATGACCCATATTTTTTGACACAAAAAAAGACACCTGCTATGATATGGAGCCGCAAAAACAAATAATAGCTCTGTCAAAGTTATGGTGTCATAAGTGCGCGATCGGGGGCTCGAACCCCGGACCTTCTGATTAAGAGTCAGCTGCTCTACCAACTGAGCTAATCGCGCATATTCTTGTGCTGAGCTAACGCTCAACACAAGAAATATCTTATCACTAAATTATTATTTTGTCAACAGTTTTTTTACTTAATATACAAATTTATTGCGCTGCCGTTTCAGCCTCAGCAGGTGCGTTCTCTGCCGTAGATGCTGCTTCCTCTGAAGCATCACCTTCTTCCGCAGCTGAGGAGTCCTCTGCTGTCGCTTCTTCTGCCATTCTCTCCTGAAGCAGCTGCGTATATTCGTCTGTTGTCATATAATCGTCTGTATTTGATACGGCATCGACCTTTGTCTTATCTCTGTTTGTAAAATCGACCTTTATTGTATACTTATATGGCTGTTCGCCGCTGTCATTTGTGTACTTAGCGTCAAGAGCATAAACATAGGTCAAAAGATTTCCGTCCTTGTCAAGCTTTGCGTATAAATTGGAATAATTAACGATCATATTCTCACCGCTTGTCTGACTTTGACCACTAGCTTCCAGATTTGTTTTCATCTGATTTTCAAGAGATGTCGGATTATAGGACATATAGTATTCCTTGATGCCATTCTTTCCTTCTACGCAAGCGCTCTTGTCAATACATTCCGGGAAAACGCTTAAGGAATATGAATTAACTACAGACATAAAGTCCTCAAAAGCCATTTCCTCAACTATCTTATCACCGTCATTGGTCGTAAAGTAAAGCTTTGAGCCATCGTAATAAGCTGTTATGCTGGACTTATTGTCATTATATTCATTATCCATGACAGCGCTTCCTGTGCTCTTGTCATCTTCCTTTGCAATTTTTACCTCAGACTTGTAGTCGGTCTTTTCCACTTTCTCGCCTTCGCCGAGAGTTACCATATTTTCGGAATTGACAGTAATATTCGCAGAATCGTTTACTTCTGTGAGAGCTGTGCTGAAGGCAGTATTGAAATCATCACCATTTATGAGATCTTCTTCTGAAATATTGTCAAAAATAGATGCGTTATCTATCTCCTCTATAATTTTTGACGAATACTGACTGCAGCCTACAGCCATGACCATTGCAAGCGCTATGCCTGCAAATACAGCAATTTTCTTTTTCATAATCATTCTCCTTTTAGCCTGTCGGCCATTATTTTCATTTCCCGTGCAGCGTCCTTAGTTGCATCAGTTATTTTCGCTCCGCCAATAAGCCTTGCTAATTCATTATACACCTTATCTTCGGATAATTCAACAATATTTGTAACAGTTGATAAATTATGGTCACTTTTTTCTATTAGATAGTTGTTATCTGCCATTGCCGCTATCTGAGGTAGGTGTGTTATACATATTATCTGATGGGAGTTGGCTATGCGGCACATCTTTTCCGCTACCTTCTGAGCTGTTCTTCCGCTTATGCCTGTATCTATTTCATCAAATATAAACGTATCTATATTATCCACATCTGCCAGAACGGTCTTGAGCGCCAGCATCACTCTGCTCATCTCACCGCCTGAGGCTATCCTGCTGAGAGGCTTAAGCTCCTCTCCTCTGTTTGCGCAGATCATAAATTCCACATTATCGCTGCCCTTTTCATCGAAGCTTTCCTTAGGTGATACGACTATATCGAATCGGGCATTTTCCATACTCAATTCCTTAAGTACCTCTTCCGTTTTTCGGCTGACGTCCTCAGCCGTTTCCGTCCTTACAGCTGTTATTTCCAAACAAATATCCTTTATTTCCTTTTCAAGAGTCTTTTTCTTTTTGCCGTATTCAGCAACAAGAGCTTCGCTGTCCTCAATATCCTTAAGCTTTTGGGAAACTCTTTCCATATAGGAATTTACAGCGTCTATTGTGGGACCGTATTTTTTCTTAAGCTCATATATCACCTGTAGCCTTTCCTCTATATCGTCAAGCTCTCTGGGGTCAAACTCCATACTGTCCTCATAATTTCTTATGGATTTTACAGCGTCCTCCAGAATGGAATAACAGTCGTTAAGGGCTTCCATTGTTTCTCTTTGTCCCTCATCGATCGAAGCTATATTTTCATATTCGCTTACGGCTATGCCCAGATTGTCCATTGCGGCATATTCCCCTCTGCTCAGCACGTCAAGGCAACGGCTCACCCCAAGCTTAAGCTTTTCGCTGCTGACAAGAATATTTTTTCTTTCGGTCAGCTTTTCATCTTCTCCCGGAGTAAGACCAGCCGATCCTATTTCATTTACCTGATAGCGGTAAAGATCCGCCTTATCCTGAAGCTCCCTGTCGTTTAAGTCTATTTCCTTAAGTCTTTTGCTTATATCTCTGTACTCTCCGCACAGAACAGCAAGCTTTGACATAGGTTCTCTGAGTCTGTCGGCGCAAAGTCTGTCCAACATGATAATGTGATTTTTAGTATTAAGAAGAGACTGATGGTCATGCTGACCATGAATATCCACAAGACAAGAGGATATTTCCCTTAGCATGCCTACCGTAGCCGTTCTGCCGTTTACCTTGCATGAGGACTTGCCGTTTACGTTGAAGGTACGCTTTAAAAGTATATAGTTATCGTCATCTGTTTCTACATCACATTCCCTGAGTCTTTCTTTGATCTCTTCATTGTCTGCATATATAAGTGCGGATACCTCCGTACTTTCACAGCCTGCCTTTATAATATCCTTATCGGCTTTTCCGCCCAGCACAAAATTAAGAGAGCCTATTATTATAGACTTTCCCGCACCTGTTTCACCGCTGAGCACATTCAGACCGCTGCCAAAATCCACTTCCAGCTCATCTATTAATGCAAAATTCCTGACACAAAGCTTGTCTAACATTATTTACACCCTGTTTCCGACGCTGTAATTTTTCAAGCTGTCAATAAGCTCTATCGCCTTTTCCTCAGACCTTACGGCACAAAAGATAGTATCATCTCCCGCTATGCAGCCCATTACCTCGCTTCTGTCCATTGAATCAAGGGCTGCGGCAACTGCCATAGCCATTCCCGTAAGCGTTCTTATAACTATAATGTTTCCGGCAAAATCAATAGATATAACTCCCTCTTTGAATACCCTTTCAAATTTTTCAGAAACACCGCTTTCTCCTGCAACGGCAACATACTTCTGCTTTCCCATACCGTTAGATACCTTTGAAAGCTTAAGCTCTCTTATATCTCTCGATACGGTTGCCTGCGTCACATTAAAGCCTTCCTTCAGAAGAAGCTCAGCAAGCATTTCCTGTGTTTCTATTTCCTTTTCCTTTATTAATTCAAGTATTTTGGACTGCCTTTTTATTTTCATATTTTAACCCCTCTATATTCTGACCTCAACCATTTTTCTTCTCAATATATCATAAAAATTGGTGTCTGTCGTTTTTATTATTCCTGTAGTATATTTTGATTTCTTTATCTTGACGACATCGTCATTTTTAAGCTGTATGCTCTGCTTTCCGTCCAGAGTCATCTGTATATTATTGTAGCTGCTCTCTATTTTAATCTTAAGAACATCGTTTCCCGAAAAAACTATAGGACGGGCATAGAGAGCATGGGGACATATATGGGTGATCGTCATAAGCTCTGTAGCCGGATTGAGAATAGGTCCTCCGGCAGATAAATTATATGCAGTAGACCCTGTAGGCGTAGAAACAATAACTCCATCTGCCCTAAATGTGTCTATGTACTGTCCGTTTACCTCTATCCCAAGTGAAATAAGCCTTGTAAAGCCTGAGCTGTTTATGCACACCTCATTAAGTGCAATGTTCCTGTCCTGAGCCGTATCCTTGCGAACAATACTCGCTTCTATCATCATTCTCTTTTCTATCCTGTACTTTTCATTGAGAACAGCATCTATTGCCGTCATAGCGTCTGATTTTTCCACATCTGCCAGATAGCCAAGCGTTCCAAAGTTTATACCAAGTATAGGCGTGTTGTAAAGAGCAGTCTTTCTTGCAACTCTCAATATGGTACCGTCACCGCCAAGCACCACTACAAAGTCTGACTGCTCATATATTTCTTCAACTCCCGAAAAAGCCGTACCTGCACCGGTATATTTGACCGCTCCCTCCGTCAGGTATGCCTGACAGCCTTTTTCCAGCACAAAGTTCACAAGCTTTGCGGTATATTCAAATCTTGGGTCCTTGTCTGTATTTGTAATGAATCCAACCTTTTTCATATTATCACCTATAGTTTTCAAAAGCCTGCTGTACCGTTTTTTCCGCCATATCAATATCTGCCGCACCTTCATGCCGTGAAAGAAGCATAAGATATTCTATATTGCCGTCACCGCCCTTTATTGGCGAATATGTAATTGCATTTACGTAAAATCCCTCTTCTTCGGCAGCCTTTGCTGTATCTTTGAGCACCTTTTTATGTATTGACGGTTCGGTAATTATGCCTTTTTTGTTAAGAGCACTTCTCCCTGCTTCAAATTGAGGCTTCACAAGCACTACCGACATTCCGTCTTTTTTAAGAAGCCTTCTTATATGCGGAAGTATATGCTTGAGAGATATAAACGAAACATCGCAGCCTATAAAGTCCGCCTTTTCAATATCGGCATTTCTTATATCCGTATTTTCCAGAGAAATGACCCTGCTGTCATTTTTAAGGCTATCGGCAAGCTGACTGCTTCCTACATCTACGCTGTATACTTTTGCGGCACCGTTTTGAAGCATGCAGTCTGTAAAGCCGCCTGTTGATGCGCCTATGTCTATACATATCTTATCCAATAGAGATATGCCGAAGGATATACATGCCTTTTCAAGCTTATAACCGCCTCTGCCTACATATTTAAGCACCTTATTTTCTTCACTTATACGTACATTGTCGTTTTCACCGACCTTAAGCGATGGCTTAAGACATGTTCTGCCGTTTACGTATACGCAGCCTGAAGCTATAAGCTCCTGAGCCTTCTGTCTGGATATATTTCTTCTATCCCTGATGTACATATCCAATCTTGGACACATAACTATTCTCCCATAATTTCTATTATCTTTTTATATATTGCAGAAGATGACATGCCATATCTCTCCATAAGGAGATCCCTGCTGCCATGCTCTACATAGGTATCGGGAAATGCAAAATTGTGTATTCTGGCGCTTCCCATTCCCGATTCGGTCATTCTCTGTGACAGCAGACAACCAAAGCCTGCTGAATATATGTTATCCTCAAGTGTGAATACATATTTATATTTTGAAAGCTCGTATAGCATATCCTTGTCTATAGGTGAAGCAAACCTGGCATTTATAAGAGTCGGATTATATCCCTTTGTCATAAGATAAGCATATATGTCCGCTGCCGTATCCATCATAGCGCCATAGCTTACAAGAGCGATCTTTTCGCCCATATATATGGTCTCAGATTTGCCAAACTCCACAGGCTTGTGTACCGAATACATAATATCTGACGCCTTACCTCTTGGGTATCTTATAGCGACAGGTCCATTATGCTGTATGGCAAATTCCAGCATTTCTTTAAGCTCAGATCCGTTTTTTGGAGCCATGACCGTAAGATTGGGTATATGTGAAAGAAACGATACGTCATATATGCCCTGATGGGTCTCACCGTCATCGCCTACTATTCCCGCTCTGTCAATTGCAAATATCACATGAAGGTTCTGTATACACACATCATGAAGTATCTGATCATAGCTTCTTTGCAAAAAGGTAGAATAGACCGCAAACACAGGTATATATCCGCCTTTGGCAAGACCTGCGGCAAATGTAACGGCATATTCCTCAGCTATTCCCACGTCAAAAAATCTTTTGGGGAATACCTTGCTGAATTCATTAAGCCCCGTTCCCAAAGGCATAGCAGCTGTGATAGCGCATATTTTATCATTTTTGGAAGCAAGCTCAACAAGAGATTTGCCAAATATTTCAGAATAGGATCTATGCTTGCTTTGGACCTGCTGTATCCCTACTGTGGCATCAAATTTGCCAACTCCATGATATATGCTTGGCTGCTCCTCCGCAGGTTCATATCCCTTGCCCTTTTTCGTGATCACATGGACAAGAACAGGCATATTGAGCTTTTTGACCTTGTTGAAAACATGTACCATCTGCTTTATATCATGTCCGTCAACGGGACCTACATATTTTATACCAAGCTCTTCAAATATACTTGAAGGCATAAGCATCTGCTTTATACCGTCCTTTGTCTTGGAAAGCAGATTATATATTTTCTCACCGCCTACAGGCATCTGTTTGAGTCTTTTCTGTATACCGCTTTTTGTATTTACGTATTTCTGGGAAACTATGAGCTGATTGAGATACGTGCTCATAGCTCCTACATTTTCGGATATAGACATCTGATTGTCGTTGAGTATGATCATAAGCTTGGTGTTGTCACGGCCTGCATTGTTAAGAGCTTCATATGCCATACCGCCTGTCATGGCACCGTCGCCTATGACGGCAACTACATTGTAGGTATCTCCACGCAGATCCCTTGCCTTTGCAAGTCCTATTGCAGCAGCAATAGATGTAGAGCTGTGTCCTGTATTAAAAGCGTCATAATTACTTTCCTTTGTCTTGGGGAAGCCGCTTAAGCCGTCAAGCTTTCTGAGAGTCTTAAATTCGTCCTTACGTCCCGTAAGTATCTTATGAGTATATGACTGATGTCCCACGTCCCATATGAATTTATCTCTGGGACATGTGAAGCTGTAATGCATGGCAATGGTAAGATCGACCGTGCCCAGATTTGAAGCAAGGTGACCTCCCGTTTCGGAAACCGAATTTATAAGAAATTCCCTTATTTCTGATGCCAGCGTATCTAATTTGTCGATACTCAGCTTTTTTATATCCTCAGGATAATTGACTTTTTCTAAATACATTTGATCCCATCCTAATAAACAAAATGTAAAAAAGAAAACAATAAAATACAAATTTTGACATTAATAGGCGCAAAAAGCCCCTATTTTCAAATGTTTTCTAATTTATCCGATTGACAAGCATATCGGCATATTTTTTTAAAAACTCACTTCTGCCGCCAAATTTTTCGATCATCTTTACGGCGCCTTCGGAAAGAGTTTTGTAATCCTCCTGAGCATTGTCTATGCCATGAAGAGTAACATAAGTCGATTTGTTGTTTTTTTCATCGCTGAATACCGGCTTGCCCAATACGTCAAACGTACTTGTAACATCCAGTATATCGTCCTTTATCTGAAAGGCTATTCCTATATTATAGCCTATTTTTTCAAAATCTCCTATTTCGTCCTCGGTAGCTCCGCCTATTATTGCTCCTGCCACAAGAGCCGCCTTTATAAGTCCGCCTGTCTTGTTGTCATGTATATACATAAGAGTCTTGTCATCTATGGTAACGCCCTCAGACTCTACATCTACCACCTGTCCCACAAGCATTCCGCATGTGCCGCTGTTGTGGGCAATGTATTTGGCAGCGTTTGCATATTTTATATCTCTTTTGGCACAGACGGTATCAAGCATTATTTCAAAAGCATATGTCAGAAGTCCGTCGCCTGCCAATACTGCCATACCCTCGCCGAATACCTTGTGGCATGTGGGTTTTCCTCTTCTGAAATCATCGTTATCCATAGCAGGAAGATCGTCATGGATAAGAGAATAGGTGTGTATCATTTCAAGAGCGCAGGCAAAGGGAAGAGCGTCCTCCATATTCCCGCCGACCGCTTCGCATGCGGAAAGCATAAGAACAGGTCTTAATCTCTTTCCTCCTGCAAGTACGCTGTATGACATTGCTTCATAAAGTCTTTCGGGATAACGTGGTGAAAGATATTTTTTAAGAGTATTATCCGTCATTTCTATTTTTTTGTCCAGTTCCTTCTGAAAATCCATATTATTCCTCCCCTATGTCAAAGGCCTCTTTTTCAAAAATGTCGTCGGCTTTTATCTTGAGCTGTGAAACCTGCTGTTCGGCGGAATTGAGCTTTTCTGCACAGTATGCCGCAAGCTCTACTCCCTCCTTGTACAGCTTCACACTTTCTTCAAGACCTGTTTCGTCATTTTCCATAGTATCTGCAATTTCTTCCAGTCTTTTTAACGCTTCTTCAAAATTTTTTTTATTAGACATATCATTCACCTATTTTCTTGACCTCTGCATTTATACTGCCCTTACTGAGCTTTATTTCAATATTGTCGCCCTCGCATACATTTTCTGTTGAGGAAATAAGCCTTCCCTTATTATCATATACAAGGGAATACCCTCTTTTCAGTATATTGAGTGGAGAAAGATTTTCGATATTATCAATGGCTTTCCCCAATAAAAGCTTGTTTTTCAACATTTTATTAAATATATACAAATACATGGAATCGCACAGATCTCCCACATATGCCTGATTGTCATATATATTCTGTTCAAAGGCTCTGAAGGCATATCTGTCTGTGGCAGTATTGTATTTTATTCTCAATGAGTTCACCATATTCGCCATTGTAGAATATATCCTCATATATGCATTCTTTATGGCTTTGCTTATGCCCTCCTCTGACGGAACGGCTATCTCGGCAGCGGCAGAGGGCGTAGCAGCCCTTACGTCCGCTATGAAATCCGCAATTGTAAAATCCGTTTCATGACCTACGGCAGATATTATCGGAATATCCGATTCAAATATGGCTTTTGCAACTATTTCCTCATTGAACGCCCACAGATCTTCTATAGAACCTCCGCCTCTGCCTGTTATTATTACATCGGCGCCGCCCCACTCATTGACAGCCTTTATACCTTTGACAATGTCCTCTGCTGCGCCTTCTCCCTGTACAAGCACAGGCACCACAACTATTTCCACATTGGGATTTCGTCTGCCCGCAACATGTATAATATCTCTTACAGCTGCGCCTGTAGGCGATGTTATAACGGCAATGCAGCGTGGATACTGAGGGATAGGCCTTTTGTATTTTTCGTCAAAAACTCCTGACTTTTCAAGGCGTGCTCTCAGCTGCTCATACGCCATATAAAGTGCGCCTATTCCGGCAGGCTCCATAGCGCTTACATATATCTGATACTGACCTGTCTTTTCATAAAGGGATATTCGTCCCTTTACAAGGACCTTCATGCCGCTTTCCGGCATGAATTTCAGCCCTGCCGCATCTGTTCTGAACATAACGGCGCTTATGGCTGCGCCGCCGTCCTTAAGCGTAAAATACATATGTCCCGATGAATGGAGCTTAAAATTTGATATTTCAGCCTCTATATGAATATCACGCAAAAAAACATCGTTTTCAAAAAGCCTGCGGATATAACTGTTTATCTGAGAAACCGTATATATTTTCATACTACCTTTCTTCACCCTTTGCAACCTTTGCAAGCACGGCATTTATAAATGCCGGAGCCTTTTCCTCGCTGAAGGCTTTGCTCAGCTCCACAGCTTCATTGACAGCAACAGCGTCAGGTATATCCTCGCTAAATACCAGCTCGTATACTCCTATGCGGAGTATGGCAAGGTCTGTCTTTGCAAGCCTGTCTACACGCCAGCCTGAAGCATATCTGTCAATAATGTCGTCTATTTCATTTATATTGCCGAAAATGCCTTTATACTCGTCTTTTATATATCCGGCGCAGTCCTCAGAAATATCTGCATATTCCATTTCATAGGTCTTTAATATTTCCTCTGCATTTTCTCCATCCTGAAATTCCGTCTGGAAAACCAAGTTGAAAATATGCTTTCTGGCATCTCTTCTTTTCATTATTATTCTACCTCAGCAATTGTATTGTCCTTAACAACTATATCTATAACATCAACATCAACATTTGCACATCGATAGCCCGTCATGCTTTCGATATTGTCCGAAACCTTGCTCTGCACCCTGTGAGCGATCTCAACAGCGTCATATCCGCTGCATACGGCTATTCCCACACTTGCTTCAATGCTGTCATTTTCCGTTCTGAAGCCCACGCCTTTTACGCTTTTTTTGCTAAGCATGCCCTTTATAGCCGTAGCAGGGCAGGAAATATAAGCAACGCCCTCTGTTTCAAGAGCCGCTGTTTTTATTATCTTTGATACTACCTCTCCGCTTATGACAACATTACCTGTTCTGACTTCATTTTCCTTATTCAAAACATGACCTCCTCTATGGTGTTGATCAATAAAAAGCCCATTATTAGTAATTATATCACATATTCATTTTTTTTCAACACTAATTTATTCAATATATACCATAAAAAAACCGACCTGCAAAAATGCAAGTCGGTACAGACTGTCGAAAAAATAATATTTAGACAGCAAATATAAATTGAAATAGTGGACAGCTTTCAAAAAAGCGTCGCAGACTTTAATCCGCAAGAGGGATTCACTCCCTCTGAGGACAGGGACTTTTCTGTAATTTAGTCATTTATGCCTAAATTACAGAAAACACGGCTGGTCCCTACCTTAGCTAACTGAAAGAAATGTCTTTAGGCATTTCTT
>CANQBT010000065.1 GCA_947589405.1 uncultured Clostridia bacterium
GTTCCTGTCCTCAGAGGGAGTGAATCCCTCTTGCGGATTAAAGTCTGCGACGCTTTTTTGAAAGCTGTTCGCTATTTTAATTTAAATTTGCTGTTTAAATGTTATTTTTCGACAGACTGTAAGGGGCTGGCAACAGCCCCTTAAAATTAAGGAGGATTTATGAATTATTCTGATATGAACCTTACAGAGCTCAGAGAGCTTGCAAGGCAGAAGGGAATAGGAAGTATCACACGTTACAGAAAGGCAGAGCTTATAGACCTTCTGGAAAAGGACGAACCCCAGAATATTCCTGTTGTAGAAGAAAGAAATACAAGTCAGTCCGACATGGATCCTGACATATACGGCGAAGGTATACTGGAGGTACTCAATGACGGCTTTGGTTTCCTGCGCACAGATAACTACCTGCCAGGCACAAATGACATATATGTAGCTCCTTCTCAGATAAGGCGCTTCAATCTTAAAACAGGCGATAAGCTTAAGGGCAAGCTGAGAGTTGCCAGAGAGAATGAAAAATTTTCCGCTCTTATGTTTCTTACAGAGGTAAACGGCGACAGCCCGGAAAAAGCCTCCAGACGCTCAAGCTTTGACGATCTTACCCCTGTCTTTCCCACAGAACCTCTTAAGCTGGAAATAAATCCGAAGGAGCTTTCTACAAGACTTATCGATATAATCGCTCCCATAGGAAAGGGCCAAAGAGGAATGATAGTTGCACCGCCTAAGGCGGGCAAAACCGTATTGCTTAAAAAAATAGCCAATTCCATTACTAAAAAATATCCCCAGATATACGTCATAGTATTGCTTATAGATGAAAGACCCGAAGAGGTAACGGATATGCAAAGAAGCATTTCCGGGAATGTAGATGTAGTGTATTCCACGTTTGACGAACAGCCCGAGCACCATAAGAGAGTTGCTGAAATGGTACTTGAAAGAGCAAAAAGACTTGTGGAGCAGAACAAGGACGTAGTCATTCTTCTGGACAGTATCACAAGACTTTCAAGGGCGTATAACCTTACGGTACCCTCCAGCGGCAGGACGCTTTCAGGCGGTTTGGATCCCTCTGCGCTCTATATGCCAAAGAGATTCTTCGGCGCTGCAAGAAATATTGAAAAAGGCGGAAGCCTTACTATACTTGCAACAGCCCTTGTGGAAACAGGCTCTAAAATGGACGATGTGATATTTGAGGAATTTAAGGGTACAGGCAATATGGAGCTTGTGCTGGACAGAAAAATGTCCGAGAAGAGAATTTTCCCTGCAATAAATATTGCCCGCTCAGGTACAAGACGGGAAGAGCTTCTGCTGGATCAAAGAGAGCTTGACGCTGCGTTTTTCCTAAGAAATTCATTTACGGGCAGTCTTTCCGCAGGAGAGGTTACGGAACAAATAATAGATATACTTGCAAAGACAGGAAATAATAAGGAATTTGTAGATGCCATAAGAAAACTGAATTCAAAATAAAAAAATCCTTGCATTATTTATATTATTATGATATAATGACTTATGTTTCTGATAGAAGATGTTATACATCTTGAAAGGGATGCCAAAATGTATCCCTATTAAATTGAAAGAGGTGTAAATAATGAAGGAAGGAATCCATCCTAAGTATCATCAGGCTAAGGTTAAGTGTAACTGCGGCAATGAATTTGTAGTAGGCTCTACTAAAGAAGAGATAAGAGTCGAGGTTTGCTCTAAGTGTCATCCCTTTTACACAGGCAGCCAGAAGCTTCTTCTCGATGCCGGCGGCCGTGTTGATAAGTTTAACAAAAAATACGGCAGAAGCTGATTTCTGTAAAATATCCCTGAGCCTTTGCTTGGGGATTTTTTGTTACACGAAAGGAGGTATATTATGGGTGAGATAGGCGAGGTCATAGGAACGGAAGGCAACAAGCTTGTTGTAAAAATGCAGAGAACGGAAGCCTGCGCCAGATGCAGAGCATGTACGGCAGGACTTGAAAGCAAGGAAATGCTTATCAAAGCTGTAAATATGTGTCAGGGTAATATAGGCGACAAGGTGGAAATAATACTGGATAACAGCAATTTTATGAAAGCAGCCCTTATAATGTACGGTATACCCTTTATTGCCTTTATACTCGGAGTTTTCGGCGGATATTACGCAGCAGCGTCATATGGGCTTGGGTCCCCTGAGCTTATAGGCATAATTGCGGGAGTAATACTTGTAGCTCTGACTTATATTATTATAAGGACGCAGGAACATCGCTTTAAAGAAGGCGGATATATACCAAAGGCTATAAATGTTGTAAAGTAAGGAGGTAAACTATGGAAAACAAATTAACAAAATCAGATCTACAGGCAATAAGGACCATTGTCAGAGGCGAAATAGGAAAAGCAAGAGCATCAAAGGCTCTTAAATACACAGGAATACTTGTGACTCTTGTAGGTATTTGCGCAGCACTTTACTATATCATGCTTTTTATTGACGGTCTTTCAAGCAAGAAGGAAACGGCTGCGGTAACTGTTCCCGAAGAAAGTATTGAAAACGATATACCGGAAGATGCCGAAATACAGTAATATGCCGTTGAAAAAAGGCTGAGTGCAAATGTATTTACAGACATTTGCGTCAGCCTTTTTTCAATATTCTCTTTATTCTGTTGATACCGCCGAAGAATATGTGCCTTAAAGGCATTATCCATACCCATAGCACAACATATGCTCTGTACAGCTTGTTTTCTGCGGAAAACACCTTGCCCCTGCGGTTTATCTCTGTAACAACGCCTACAAGCTGATCATGGCGTATGCCCCTTTCCACAGCCCATTGATTATCGCCGCACATATTATATGTACCGTCGGCATTTACTCCCACAACTCTGTGCAGCACGAACTGACCGTCATCACGTATATACAGGGGCAGGTCGTATTTTTTAAGAGGTCCTGTACTCTTTTTTATAACGACTCTGTCTCCGTCATTGTGTATTGTGGGAAGCATGCTTGTGCCTTTGGGATTGAAATTTACAGTACCTCCGCTTTCAAGCATTTCCACCATTACAGAGTATATCTCATTGAGCCTTACCTGCTTAGTCTGCAATAAGATCAGCTCCCTTTAAAGAGCTTACATACTCTTCCACGTCCTTTTTAGCTGTTTCCTCGTCTACATCGTACTCGGCAAGAATTTTGCGGACAAGCTCGTCCTTAGTAATATCCTCCTCCATATTCTTCCATATAAATGCGCCTACATCGTTAAGTGTTATAACGCCGCTGAAATCCATAGCGCCTTCGCCTATAGGCACAACTATATTGCTTCCTGCCACCTCTCTCAATAAATAACCGTCCTTTATTTTCATTTTTATTCCTCCACTCTTATACCGTTATAGCTTACTTCAACTGCTTCATCGGATATATTGCAGCCCAGTCTGTACAGCTTTACGCTGCTGAGTACTCTGTCCAGCATATCCAAAAGCATTATCATTTTATCCTTTTCCACAGGCCTTATGGTCTGCTGCATAACAAGAGGTATTGCCTCCTTCGGCTCTATTTCCTTTACCCAATTGTTCTCGGAACGCTCCAGGAAAACTATAGCGCCTAAGGGCACCTTCATATTTATGTTCTTGTCTGTCTTTCCGCTCCAGGGCGTACCGTATACCCACAGCTTATTATCCGTAAGCCTTATGGCAGGCTTATCGTCATTTATTATCATGGCATTGTTTTCTCCGAAATATTTCTGCCACAGAGCCGTATGAGTAGACTTACCTGTTCCGGGATCCGCAGAGAACAAATATGCATAGCCGTCCTTCACAACGCCGCTGCTGTGAAGCATAAAGCCGTTGAAATGCAGAAGCGCTTCATAAAAGGACGCCCCCGTATAGACATATTCTATATCGTCTATGGTAAGATGAGGGCTTTCCTTATGCCATTGCTCCAGCATCTCATCGGGTATGTCTATGGTCACATTGGGCTTTTCAAAGTCAGCTTCGTAAAATGCCCCCTGCTTAAGCATAGTATCATATTTGTATTTAATAAGTAAATTTATATCGGCTACCCTTAATTTGTGCATATTAACCTCTTGATGATCATATTTTATTATATTATATCACAGTTACCTTATACTAACAAGTCAATTTTTATATTTCTCCATAAGCCTGAACAGTTCTTTGGCAATAGAGAGCCTGTTAAAGGGTATCGTAAAATAAAATCCATCGGCAAAGGGATATACCTTATCCATTATTTCAGCCGAAATTTCTATACCTGTTTTCTGAGCCTCTTCCCTTGTCATTGACGGAGAAAATCTTTCTATGACATTATCGGGTATATTTATTCCCGCAAGCTCATTTTTAATAAATAGAGCGTTTGTATAGCTGACAAGAGGCATTATGCCCACAAGCATTTTAGCCCCGATTTCCTTCTTTATGCTCTTGAGAGTATCTATATCCCTGTCATCGTATACAGGCTGTGTAAGGAAAAATTCCGCCCCTGCCTTTTCCTTCAGCTTTATCCTATTGATCTCCATATCCATATTGCGTCTTGCATAGTTTATGGCACCGCCGTAGGATACCCTGTCTCCTTGAAACATAGTGCTGTTCATATCCCCTATGTAGTCCATAAGCCTTACGGAATCAAAATTGAACACACCCTTTATGCTGTCCCTGCTTGTGCTTGGCACAGGATCCCCTGTTATAACCAGAAAATTCCTTATATTGTTTATATAAGCGCCTAAGAGCTGAGAGCTTATGCCTATGGCATTCTTATCCCTACAGCATATATGCGGCATTACATTCATTCCTGTTTCCTGAGCTACCTTTATGCTCATAAGTACAGAATCCGCCCTTGTCCTTCCGCTTGGAGAATCGGCAAAGGTTATAACGTCAACATTATGCTTCCTCAGATAGTTAGCCGTTTCCATAAGGCTTTCGCAGCTGACCTCCTTAGGAGGATCCAGCTCTACTGCAATTATCTTTTCTCCCCTTTTTTTATTGGCAAAAAAGACATTTGAATGACTGCTGCTTTTACCTTCGGCAGCTTTGTCCTTAGCAACATACCTGTGAGGTGAAAAGGCTCTGTTTAAATCAATAGTCCTTGCTATAGCGCCTGTATAGTCGGGATCGGTACCGCAGCAGCCGCCTATTATATCTGCATATTCAGAGATCTCCGCCATTTTTTCGCAATAATAATTTATATTGTCCATAAACACCATTCTGTCCTGTATAACAGACGGATAGCTTGCATTAGGCAGAGCCGTTATGAATTTATCGGTACTTATATTCAGATTTTTAAAAACATTGAGCATATGAGAAGGACCTATGCCGCAGTTAAAGCCCATAGCGTCTATTTCAGCCATAGCGTTGGCTCTTTCCATAAGTCTTGAAGCGCTTACGCCCTCATTGGTATAGCCATGCTGATTTATGCAAAACTGAGTAATTATAAAAATATGGGGGGCTTTTTTCTTTATATGCCTTATGACATTCTCTATAGGGTCAAGCTCGGGAAATGTTTCAAACAGTATTATATCTGCGCCCTTGTCTATAAAGGTATCCGCTATTATATAATAGTCCTCTTCATTGCCCGGACCTATATCGCAGGCTATAAACACACTATCTCCTGCGGCTTCCGCCGCAATATCATAGGCAGCGGAAATATTCTCAATAAGCTCCTCTTCACTACAGTTAAGACTTTTTCTGTTGGATTCAAATGTATTTGTCCTTATAAGGGCTGCGCCCTTTTCTATATATGCCCTATGCACATTTAATACGGCTTCTCTGTTTTCGATATTTGCCTTTTCAGGCATTATTCCTGTACCCAAAGACGCAAAGTATGTGCCGAAGGCTCCGTCGCACAAAAGCTTCTTTTCTTTTATATGATCTCTTATATTCATTTCCTGCTCCATCAATACATCTGAGCGCTTATGCAATGTACATAGTCATTTGATATATAGAATCTAATGCTGTAGCCGGGATTCTGCACAGAGCTTCCCTTCGGTACAATAATACGCTCAACACTTCCGTCATCCTTTGAACGTGTGAAATAAATGTCTATAGTATAGCTTCCGTCAGGATTTTCATTATACTTGTATTCCTCATTATCCACATCTATTTCATATGCCTTTATTACCTCATCTACCTTTGAGCAGTTTTTATCCGTATCGGTTATATAAAGACCTGTTGTCATTATACCCTTTACATTTGCAAGAGGTATTCTGGAGCCGTCATATGAAAAATAATTGACAAGGTTCTGTTCGCTAAGCTTGCCCACATCGTTCGTAGTCTTTACAAGTCCGCTTTGCATTGTGACGCTTCTGGCAGCCTCAGCCGCCTTGTCATCGCTGTATTCAACGGTATCAGGGTCTACTCCAAGTACCGCAACTACCTTTGACAGATAGTTTTCCTCGTCAAGAGTATAAAGAGCAAAATCGTTTACAGTATATTTTCCGGGACTTGTAGCGCCCATTACCTTGTTTTCATCGGTCTGTTCCGTTGTATCCGCATCGGGCTGTATACCTTCCGTCTTTCCGCAGCCTGAT
The DNA here is from genome assembly GCA_947589405.1 of uncultured Clostridia bacterium. Lineage (GTDB taxonomy): Bacteria > Bacillota > Clostridia > Lachnospirales > CAG-274 > CANPXH01. Next base: position 6,467 of record CANQBT010000065.1, read on the forward strand.
ATTATAAACATTGAAGCTATCAATATACACAATAATTTTTTCATGGTCATCCTCCGTTATTTATATAGATTTTTAAGCAGCTGTATTTCGTTTTTATATCCCTGAAGGTCATTGGGCGTTTCCAGATAAAAGGGCAGCTCCCTTAAATATCTGTGATTTATTATTCTTTCAAACGCCTCTATACCTATAGAGCCTTCGCCTATTTTCTCATGTCTGTCCTTATGGGAGCCAAAGGGATTTTTGCTGTCGTTTATGTGTACGGCATTGAGCCTTTCTATACCTATTATATCGTCAAATTCCTTAAGAACATTGTCAATATCATTAACTATATCGTATTCTCCATCGTACACATGACAGGTGTCCATACATACTCCTATTTTATCAGATAATTCCACCTTGTCAATAATTCTTCGCAATTCCTCAAAATTTCTGCCTATCTCGGTTCCCTTTCCCGCCATAGTTTCAAGCAGCACCTTTGTTTTTTGTTGGGGTCTTATCACTCTGTTGAGTATTTCCGCTATAAGCTCGATACCTCTGTCGCTGCCCTGTCCCACATGACTTCCGGGATGAAAATTGTACATAGCGCCCTTTACAAGCTCCAGCCTTGATATATCCTCTTTAAAGGCTTCATAGGCAAATTCTCTCTTTTTATCCTCAGCCGATGCGCAGTTGAGAGTATAGGGCGCATGAGCAAGTATTACATCTATACCCATTTCCTCTGCATATTTATTGTATTTTTCTATATCCTCCATGTCAAGGGGCTTTGCCGAACCACCTCTGGGATTTCTTGTGAAAAACTGGAATGTATTTCCTCCCAAAGCAGTTATTTCCTTTCCCATGTGTACATATCCCTTCACAGAGGATAAATGGCAGCCTATTTTAAACATACTGTCCTCTCCTTTTTATCTCAATGTGTGAGCAAGCTCGTCTACCTCATACCAGTTTACCGTATAGCCTGCGCCCTTTTTACAGAATACCGAGCATGATGTATTTTCCTTATCGGCGCCCTTGTCATAGCCTATCTCTTCTATGACCTTATCGGCAATGCTGCATTGTTCATATCCGTCAAAGGCAAGAGTAATGCTGCCTGTTCCTTTTGTAAAGCTCATAAGCTCCTGAGAATATCCCATAAATTCAGCAACAGGACCTCTGCCCTTTATTGCATATATGCCCTTTCTGTTCTCAGGCGGTCCAAAGCTTCCCCTCATCTTCTTTATATCGGTCATTACCCTGCCTGTGTATTCCTCATTAATATATATCTCAAAGGAGTAAAATGGCTCCAGAAGTATATTTTCCGCCTTTTCAAGACCCTGTCTTATGCCTCTGTACACAGCCTCTCTAAAGTCGCCGCCTTCCGTATGCTTAAGGTGCGCTCTTCCCTTTTTGAGTATATATTTTATATCGGTAAGAGGAGAGCCTGTAAGTATGCCCTTGTGCTCTCTTTCAAAAATATGTGTCCTTATAAGCGACTGATAGTTTGCAGCCAGCTCGTCCACATGGCATTGACTTTCGTACTGTATGCCGCTGTTTCTTGGCAATGGCATAAGCTCCAGCTGTACCTCAGCATAGTGCCTGAGAGGTTCGTAATGACCTATACCCACTATCGGCGCCTTTATTGTTTCTCTGTACTGCACCTTTGTATCTCCAAATGCAACATCTATTGAAAAACGCTCCTTCAAAAGCCTTTCCAGTATCTCCGGCTGTATACTTCCCATTGTCCTTACAACTATTTCATCTGTTGCCTTTCTGTATTCTACCGCAAGGCATGGCTCTTCCTCCTCCAGTACTTTAAGGCATTCCATACATTTTGCACTATCAGTACCGTCAAGTATACGTACTCCTGCTTCCAAAGGGGATACAAGAGAATATTCCTCTCTTTTTTCACTTCCCCTTCTTGAAAAGACATGGCCGCACTTTAGATTTTTGATACCCATGAGTACGGCTATCTGTCCCGCTTCCGCTTTTCCTGTCATTGTATAGCCTGCGCCGTTGTATATCCTTATTTCATTTATTTTTTCATCGCCTATTTCCTCTTTTACGGCAATGCTTCCACTCAGCACCTTTATATATACAAGTCTTTCACCTTTAGGAGAGTGCCTTATTTTGAACACCTCTCCCATAAATTCCTTACCGCTGTCATATTCTGTAAATGTAAGAGCATCGAACACGTCAAAAAATTCCTCTATACCCTGTGAGGCAAGAGCAGAGCCTGACATAACAACGGAGCCTTTTCCTTCCTTTATCACTTTTGACCCATATTGCACAACATCATCTGTGCCGTAGCCCGAGAAGTACTTATCCATAAAGTCCTCATCTCTTTCGGCAATAAATTCCGCAAGAGCGCCGTCCTCCAACGATGTGATATAAACGACGTCCTCAGTCAGCTTGCGTCTTATATCTTCAACTGCCCTTTCCGTATCGGCAGAAGCCAGATCCGTCTTGTTTATAAAAAAGAAAACAGGAATACCGTATTTTTGCAAAAGACGGTACAGCGTTACGGTATGAGCCTGTACACCGTCTGTACCGCTTATTATCATAACGGCATAGTCCAGAACACATAGAGCTCTTTCCGTTTCGGCTGAAAAATCCATATGACCCGGAGTATCTGTAATATAATAGGTGTTTCCGCCATGATCAAATACGCCGTTTTCGGCAAATATGGTAATACCTCTTTCCTGTTCTATTGAGTTGTTGTCCATAAAAGAGCTTTTGCGGTCGACTCTGCCCATACTTCTTATTATACCCGAATTATAAAGCAGATTTTCACAAAAGGTGGTCTTTCCTGCGTCTACATGCGCCAGTATTCCTATAACCTTATTCATAAGCCTGTCTCCTTAATATGATAACAGTATACCACATATGCTTCTTTATTTCAAATCACAAAAATGCTGAGTATTATACCCTTGATGAAAAGGTCGTTATAAAGCAAAAATAACGAAGTGATATACTGACATATTTTTGTGACATTTCTATTGACAAATATCTTAAAGGGGGTTAAAATGTTAGGTGGCTAACATTCCACGCTTTAAAATTTACGAGGATATAAATATGAACTGTGACACTACAGAAATAAAACATATAGGCAAGAGAATACACATGGTCTCAAATCAGATAAGAAGAAGAATGGACAGCGAGCTTTCCAAATTCGGGCTGACTCACGCCCAGAATATCATTCTTTCATATCTTGCCAGAAATTCCCACAGGGATATTTTCCAGAAAAATATAGAAGAGGAATTTGACATAAGGCGCTCAAGCGTTTCCTCAATACTTTCCCATCTGGAGGAAAAGGGCTATGTTTCAAGACAGAGCGTAGACTATGACGCAAGACTCAGGAAGCTTACCATAACAGAGAAGGGTCTTGAAACGGTAATGAAAATGCATTCCGTTGTGGTGGATTTTGAAAAAAATATAGAAAAGGTGCTTAGCAATGAAGAAATAGATACATTGTTCACTCTTCTGGACAAGCTTTCCGAAATAGCTAACAGACACGATGACAGAAACGATTAGGAGGATATATAAATGGCTGAAGCGATGCAAGAAAATAAAATGGGAACAATGCCTGTAAACAAGCTTCTTATATCAATGGCGCTGCCAATGATGATCTCTATGCTTGTTCAGGCTCTTTACAACATAGTTGATTCAATATTTGTGGCTAAGTACAGCGCAGCCTGTATGACTGCCATATCTCTTGTATTCCCCATGCAGAGTCTTATGATAGCCTGCGGAACAGGTATAGGCGTAGGTATGAATGCCATACTTTCCAGATACTTGGGAGCAAAGGACCAGGAGGGCGTCAACAAAACAGCCCTTAACGGTATACTGCTGTACATCATATGCTATGCCGTATTCTTTATAGTGGGCATGACTGTGGCAAGACCCTTCATGGCAGCTCAGGCAAGCTCAAAGGAGATAGAGGACGCCGGCACCATATATTTGCAGATAGTATGCTGCGTAAGCGCAGGTATGTATGCTCAGTTCTGCTTTGAAAAGCTTCTCCAGTCTACAGGCAAGACGATATACTCTATGTTCACTCAGCTGACAGGCGCCGTTATAAACATTATACTGGACCCTATTCTTATATTCGGTCTTTTAGGCGCTCCACGTATGGGTATGGCAGGAGCAGCTTTGGCTACCGTCATAGGTCAATGTATAGCAGGCGTCTTTGCCATTATACTGAATATAAAGGTGAATACAGAAATACAGTTCGGTCTTAAGGGCTTCAGACCAAGCAGAGAAACAATACTTAAAATACTCTATATAGGCGTTCCTTCAATACTTATGGCGTCTATAGGTTCAATAATGGTGCTGGGACTCAATACCATATTCTCACATATGACAATAACCGATACGACACTTGAGCTGACAGAAGCAAGAGATACGGCAATAGCAATATTCGGCATATACTTTAAGCTGCAAAGCTTTATATTCATGCCTGTATTCGGTCTTAACAACGGTATGGTGCCTATTGTGGCATTCTGTCTTGGCGCAAGGAAAAAGGACAGGCTTGTAAAGACTGTAAAGCTCAGTATAATATATGCTTTTTCCCTGCTTCTCATAGGTACCGTTATATTCCAGCTCATACCCGACAAGCTTCTTATGCTATTTGCCAATGAAAGCAACCTTGAACACATACTTTCAATGGGTGTGCCTGCTCTCAGGATAATAAGCATACATTTTCCTGTAGCAAGCTTCTGTATAATAAGTCTGTCAATGTTCCAGGCTCTCGGAAACGGTCTACTATCAATGGGCGTATCATTTATGAGACAGCTTGTCGTACTTGTGCCTGTAGCATTCCTGCTTTCACTTACTCAGCACGTAGGCAATGTATGGTTCGCCTTTGTTGCTGCTGAGTGTATTTCATTTACGCTGTGCTCATTTGCCTTCAGGTATATGTACAATAAGAATATAAAGCATCTTGGAGAAGCTGCGTAGATACTGAATATAAGGGGCTGTAACGGTAGATTTTGGTTTAGTGTAGTAAGCTCGACCTCTC
>CANQBT010000066.1 GCA_947589405.1 uncultured Clostridia bacterium
AGAAGGTATTATATTTGACCTTCTCACAAACCCTACGGAAATACTTGTAGATGAAAACGGCAATGTATGCGGTATGAACTGCGTAAGAATGGAGCTTGGAGAGCCTGACGAAAGTGGAAGAAGAAGCCCTGTTGTTATAGAGGGCAGCGACTTTACTATGGAAGTAGATACCGTTATAATGAGTCTTGGCACATCTCCTAACCCTCTTATAAGCTCAAATACTCCGGGTCTTGAGGTAAACCGCAGAAAATGTATTATTGCAGAGGAGGATACCGGTCTTACAAGCAGAGAAGCCGTATATGCAGGCGGTGATGCCGTAACGGGAGCAGCTACCGTTATACTGGCTATGGGCGCAGGTAAAAAGGCTGCCGCCGCAATAGATGAATATTTAAGTAAGTAACATAAAAAAACTGCCGCATGCGGCAGTTTTTTTATGTTAGCAGTAATATCCTATGATTTCATTATTTATCTTTCTATAGCAGCCTTCACAAGTCCCATAAAAAGGGGATGGGGCTTATTGGGGCGGGATTTGAATTCAGGGTGGAACTGAACGCTTACAAAATAAGGGTGCATTTCTCTCTTAAGCTCTACCATTTCCACAAGTCTGTTATCGGGAGAAACGCCTGCTATAACAAGACCTGCCTTTTCCATTGCCTCTCTGTAGGCATTGTTGAATTCATATCTGTGTCTGTGTCTTTCGCTTATCTCCTTACAGCCGTAAAGCCCTATGGATATAGAATCCTCCGAAAGCACACAGGGATATGCGCCAAGTCGCATAGTGCCGCCCAGCTTGTCTATATTCTTCTGGTCAGCCATAATATCTATTACGGGATCCGGAGTTTTTTCATCTATCTCAGCTGTATTTGCAGCCTTTAGCCCAAGCACGTTTCTTGCAAACTCTATGACGGTACAATGCATACCCAGACATATGCCTAAAAACGGTATTTTGTTTTCCCTGGCATACTGTACGGCAGATATTTTCCCCTCTACACCTCTTGTGCCAAAGCCGCCGGGAACTATCATTCCGTCTATTCCTCTCAGGAGATTTGCAGCGCCGTTTACTTCAACATCTTCGGAATTGACCCATCTGATATTGACATGTGCTCCGCTATGTATGCCTGCATGGTTAAGGCTTTCTACAATAGAAAGATATGCGTCATGAAGCTCTACGTATTTTCCCACAAGAGCTATCTCCACAGTATTGGACAAGGCTCTTTCCTTTTCAACAACGTCTATCCAATCTGTAAGATCGGGCTTTCTTGAAGGCATGCCTAATTTCTTGCATATTATTTCAGCCAGATTTTCCTTCTCCATAAGAAGAGGGACCTCGTAAAGAGAATCGCAGTCTATATTTTCAATGATACAGTCCTTGTCAACATTACAGAACATTGAGATCTTGGCCTTAGCCTCATCGGTAATATGATGCTCTGTTCTGCACACTACAACATCGGGCTGGATACCTATGGCTCTCAGCTGATTTACTGAATTTTGTGTAGGCTTTGTTTTCATTTCCTTGCTCTTTGAAAGATATATCATAAGTGTAACATGGATATAGGCAACGTTTTCCTTACCTACATCGCCTGCTACCTGTCTGATGGCTTCTATAAACGGACCTGACTCAATATCACCTACGGTACCGCCTATTTCCGTTATGACAAAGTCTACATTGGAATCTGCACCGGCAGCATATACCTTTTCCTTTATGGCATTTGTAATATGGGGTATTACCTGTACGGTTGCGCCAAGATACTTGCCTTCTCTTTCCTTATTCAATACAGACCAGTATATCTTGCCTGTGGTTATATTGCTATTAACGGTAAGGCTCTCATCAATAAATCTTTCATAATGGCCAAGATCCAGATCGGTCTCGGTACCGTCATCGGTTACGAAAACCTCGCCATGCTGGTATGGGCTCATAGTACCGGGATCCATATTAACATAAGGATCGAATTTCTGTATAGTTACCTTATAACCCCTTGCCTTAAGAAGCCTTCCCAATGAAGCGGCGGTAATTCCCTTGCCAAGTCCCGATACGACACCGCCTGTTACAAAAATGTATTTCATAATTCACCTCATACGCCAGTTTTAACAAGTTCCTTAAAAAAATATAAACTTATTATATCCTATAAAACGTCCTTAGTCAACAAAAAGAAACAAAGAATTGAATACTGTCGATCGATTTGACTCATGAGAGCAGATTGATATATCCCATAGTGAATATTCTGTCGTTATTTATCATATCCTCGTATATTTCATAATTCATTGCATTTACTGTAGCGGCGTCCAGCTTGTATGTAACGGGAAGTCCCATCTCAGCCTGATACCTTCCTATATTTCTTTCCACAGTATTTACGCTGTCAAGCCTAAAGCCCAAAAATCTTATAACGGCAGCTACATTATCGCTGTCAAGAGCGTCTGTTTCGGAAACAAAATCTATTTTGCTCACTTCAATATCGGGAGTAATACCTACTCCGTTTATCTTTTTGCCGTATCTGGAGAAATATTCCAGAGTGGTCATTTTGATAACGCCTATATCGTCAAAGTCCATAACGCTCTGCATTACGCCCTTGCCAAATGTCCTTTCGCCAATTATCTTGCCTGCGCCGCTGTCCTGCATGGCGGAAGCCAGTATTTCAGCTGAGGAAGCGGTCATATTGTCTACAAGCACGACGCATTTTTCAAAGGGTCTGGTCCTCAGGTCTGAAGTATATGAATTTACCACACCCTTCTTATCCCTTGTGGATATTATGATACCGCTTGGCACTATCTGTCTTGCCACCTCTATTGCCTCGTCCACATATCCTCCCGAATTTCCTCTCAGATCCAGTATAAGCTTAGTCTTACCCTGTGATTTAAGCTGATTTATAGCATTTGAAAATTCGTTGGAGGTATATTCGTAAAATGATGTTATGCGTATATAGCCTACGCTTTTATCATTGAATTTCTGATCGGCATTTTCAAATTCGGATATTTCCTTCGTCTCTACAGAATGTATCTCATGGCGTACAAGGCTTATGCTATAGTCCTTTGTACTGTCACCTCTTGATATTTTCATATCGATCTCAGTAGGTACGTCTGAAGAGGTACGTTCCAGATACTCGTCCTCGCCTATATTGTAGGCGGATACATTCCCTATGTTCCTTATAACATCTCCCTCTCTTATTCCATCCTGATAAGCCTTTGACTTTGTGTCCAGCTTTCCTACTATAGGATAGCCCTCTTCGCCTATCTCACAGTCAAACTCAGGCGCATACCATAAATATTTTGTATTTGACTTAACGTCGTTATACTCTTCTTTGGTAAGATAATCGCTGTATTGGTCAAGCTCTCCCACAACGGCCTTTACAGCAGAGTGTATAAGCACATTGGTATCCACGTCATCGCCTATGTAGTTTTCCTTTATGTATTTTATAACTTCGCTGAAATATTCTCCTGCCAGGTCTGCCTGCTCCTGATTTGACATAGCCGTCATATCCTCAGCGTATACATTTGCAGACATTATCGCTCCGACTAAGAGCAAAGCCATAACTCTCTTCAATTCATCACCCTCTTATTATCCGTTTAATTCATAAGCACCTGTTTGTTTCTGAAAACATAATCTACTGCTGAAACTATTGCCAGCACAAGGCTTGCATATATAAGGATATTGCCTATAGCAATAATATATATATTGTCTATATTCAGAAGCAGCACTATGAGCATGAGCATTTGGCATATTGTCTTGAGCTTGCCCCATACGCCTGCTGCAATAACTATATTCTGCTCTGCCGCTATTGTCCTAAAGCCTGTTATTATAAACTCCCTTGCTATTATTACAATCACAACAATAGAAGGCAAAGGCACAACTGCATCTTCAATGCCTATAAGGGCTATCATGGCGGAGCATACCAAAAGCTTATCTGCCAAAGGGTCCATAAACTTGCCGAAATTGGTCACCATGTTGTACTTCCTTGCTATAAAGCCGTCAAGGCAGTCTGTAAAGGAGGCAATGCAGAAAATAACCGCAGCTATATATCTTGCAATTTGTCTGTCGATCCCCAACGGACATAAAAGCACAAGGAGAAAAACAGGTATCATAAATATCCTCAGTATAGTCAGCTTATTTGGTAAATTCATTTCATTCCGTCCTTTCTCCTATAAGGTCATGATCTCCTGCTTCCGTTATCTTTATGTTGTAAAAATCTCCGGCAACAAGCTCTTCATTACTTTCAAAAAATACAAAACCGTCTATTTCATAGCAATCCCTGTAGCTTCTGGAGCAGTATATATTATCCTCTCCCTCAAGTCTGCCCTCAACTATTACCTCAAGAGTACTGCCTACGTATTTCTCACATATACAAGCCGATATTCCCTGCTGGAGCCTTAGTATTTGATCCTTTCTTTCGGCTTTTATTTCCTCAGGTATCTGACCCTCCATAGCAGCTGCCGCCGTTCCGTCCTCTGCCGAATAGGCAAATACTCCAAGCCTGTCAAAGCCAATTTCATCTATAAAATCACATACCGCTCTGAACTCCTCCTCTGTTTCTGTGGGAAAGCCTGTTATAAGGGTTGTTCTCAGGCAAATATCAGGCATTTTTTCTCTCAGCTTGGCTATTATTGATCTAAGCCCCTCTTTGGTACTCCTTCTGCCCATAAGCTTCAATATTCTGTCCTCGCTGTGCTGTATAGGCATATCCAGATAGTGAAGCACCTTTTTATTGTGAGCCATTTCATATATAAGCTCATCTGTTATATTTTCAGGATAGCAGTAGAGTATCCTCAGCCACTTTATATCCTCTATTTCGCTTAAAGCTCTTAACAGCTTGTGAAGCGAGCCTTCGCCATATATGTCCTTGCCGTACAGAGAAGTGTCCTGAGCTATGAGTATAAGCTCTCTGACGCCCTTGTCTGCCAGTATTTTTGCTTCCTTTACAAGTGACTCTATTGTCCTTGAGCGATATTTTCCTCTAAGCGACGGTATCGTACAATATGTACAATGATTGTCACAGCCCTCTGCTATTTTCAGATAGCTGAAGCCTCCTGTTGTCGTAACAATTCTCTTAAAGCTGTTATTTTCATCTAAGAGATGATTTTTGTCCGTCACAAGCTTTACGTTTTTTTCTCCCTGTAAAAGTCTTTTTATTACATCGCCTATTTTTTCAAAATCGCCTGTGCCTACAACGGCATCTGTTTCAGGCAGAGCTTCAAATATTTCGTCCGCATATCTCTGAGCCATACAGCCTGTGACTATAAGTCCCTTACATCTGCCGTTTATTTTGTAATCCGCCATTTCAAGTACCTTGTCTATGGCTTCCTGATTGGCTTCCATTATAAATCCGCAGCTGTTTATTATAATAATATCCGCTTCGCTGTCGTCATTGGTTATTGTATAGCCCTCTTCATCTATAAGTCCCAGCATTATTTCGCTGTCTATTAGATTTTTGTCGCAGCCAAGTGATACAAAGCTTATTTTCGCACTCATATTTTCTCCTCATATTATTTTTATTATTGAAGATATAATTCTTTATTATAGTATACCACTAAATCGTTCCATAAACAATTAAAAAAATATAAAGATTACAGATTATAATTATTGGGGTGAATTTGAGGTTAGAGGAGTAGAATTCGACTTTTTTCGGAACGACCCTTCCCCTAAAACAGCTACGGCAAAAACCCATATTCGTCACATAAAAATGAGATGCCGCATATACGGCATCTCCTCTATATTTATTCCTCAATATAATGTGCGCCTATGCTTTCCTTTCTTTCATAAGCTGCCCTTGCAATAAGCCACCCTGCTGTAAGCATGTTATAAATTTCAAACTGCGCATTTGAAGTCTTTTCTATATTCAGCTTTACAAAATCCTTATTATCGGGCATATATTGTTCAAACCATTGCAGTATCTCCTTCATAAGCTCAGAATGTCTTACTATGCCTACAAATTTCATCATATGCCGCTGTATATCCGCTTTTTCGGGCAGACTGCCTACTGTATATCGGCATATTTCATCTGTCATTTCGGGAGCGGTCCTTTTGTTATTGGCAATATAGTCGGCAAGAAGCTTTCCGAAAACTATACCCTCAAGAAGCGAATTGCTGGCAAGTCTGTTGGCTCCATGTACGCCTGTGCAGGCGACCTCTCCCACAGCCAAAAGACCTTCTATATTTGTAATGCCTTCGGGAGTGGCTTCGACACCGCCCATATGGAAATGAGCGCCTGGAGCTACGGGAAGCATTTTATCATCTACATTTACACCATGCTCCTCGCATATTTCCGTAACGGTAGGGAATTTCTTTCTGAAATCCTTTACAGCGCTTATATCCAAATATATCTTCTCACCCTTGAGATAATGAGCGTATACCTCTCTTGCGACTACATCTCTGGGAGCCAGATCCTCCTGAGGGTGTATGCCCTTCATTATCCTTTCTCCCTTGTCGCTTACAAGGACTCCGCCTGCACCTCTTACGGCTTCCGATACAAGACCGCAAGCCCTTCCGTCTATAGTCAGCATTGTAGGGTGGAACTGTATGAATTCAAGATTCTTAAGGCGGCAGCCGGCTCTGTATGCCATAGATATGCCGTCTCCCGTTATTGTTATATCGTTAGATGTAGAGGGATAGAGCTGACCTATCCCGCCTGTGGCAAGCACCGTATAATTTGCCTGATATACGTGTATCTCTCCGTCCTCATTTCTGGTGATAACTCCTGAGCATTTGCCGTCCTTTACTCTTAGCTCAAGAGCCATTTCGTTCTGAATGATCGTAACATCTGTAGTAATATTCCTAAGAAGCTGTTCCACAACTCTCAGTCCTGTCCTGTCTCCGCCTGCATGTATTATCCTGTTAAGACTGTGGGCGCCCTCTCTGCCAAAGGCTATATTGCCCTTTTCGTCCTTATCGAATACCATACCTGTGTCTATAAATTCCCTTATAACATCGGGAGCCGCAGATACAAGCTTAAGTACAGCCTCCGGATCATTTATATTGCAGCCGGCGGTCATAGTATCTTTATAGTGAAGCTCATAGCTGTCCTCATCTGACAGGGCAACAGAAATACCTCCCTGTGCCAGTGAGGAATTGCAGGATTTCGTATGACCCTTTGTGATCACAAGTATTTTTCTTTTATATTTGCAAAGCTCAGACGCAACGCTGAGAGCGCCTATTCCCGAGCCGATTATGAGTATGTCTGTTTTTATCATAAGCTGTCCTCACAATTTTAATTTATTCCTATAATTACATTTTACACGAATTATACAAAAATTCAAGTTTAATATTGCGAATAAGTATAAATATTTTTAATATTGTCATAATCTATAATGAGATGAGGTGTTGAATTGAACAGAAAAATATTAATTACTGTAATGGCGGCGGTATTTATAATGCTGGCTGTATCTCTATCCTTTTTAGGTATAGTAATTGCGTCTGAGGATATGATACCCTCCTTTATAAACAGCTCGGCAGTATATGCCGGCGTGCCGAAGGGCGCAGTCGTATACGAAAGCATAGACGGAAAGCCCATAGATATGATATTGTCGGGAGCCAAAGTGGAAATACTTAAAGACAGAGGTGCAAAATGGTATTACGTAAGATTTAAAAACAAATTGGGCTGGGTAAAGGCGCAGACATTGGATATTCCTCACGACAGGCCTGCCGATACATCAGTACTTTCCAATAATATAATCGAAAATTACGCCAATAATAATATTGCTAGCGAAACCCGTCACTATGTATGGGTGGATATTGAAAGACAGAGGGTATATGTCCTTAAAGGAGAAAAGGGAAGCTGGAAGGTGGAAAAGCGTATAACATGCGCTTCAGGCTCAAACAAGTCGCCTACTACAAGAGGTCACTTCAAAATAAGTGAAAGAGGAACGTGGTTTTATTCCGAAAGACTCGGAAGCGGAGCAATGTATTGGGTGAGATTCAACGGCAGCTATCTTTTTCATTCCGTTGCTATGGATAGGGACAGAAATATAACGGATCCCGTGCTTGGGCAAAAGCATTCAAGCGGCTGTGTGCGTATGAGCGTAGAGGACGCAAAATGGTTTTTTGAAAATATAGAAGAAAAGACCCCTGTCTGGATATGTTGAATTTTTTTTGCAAAAAATCAATAATGCAATATTGCATATAAAATATAAATGTAGTATAATATCTTGAGATTTTATTACGATAAGGATAAGAATTATGAGAAAGATATTTATACTATTGGCTTTACTGATAATATCATCACAGATCACAGCGGCAGCGGAGTATTTGCCTTATACGGAGCCTGCTGCCGAAATGTGTACCAAAGAAACAGTTGTAATGGTGAATTACAAAAACGAAAGGACCGTAAGAACAGATGCTCTTTTCTGCAACGGCCGTCTATGTCTGCCCCTTGAAGGATCCATAGGATATATGGGCGGTGAATATAAAAAGACAAACAATGTTTTCTCCATTACTATTGACAAAAAAAGGACCTTTATGGGACTGAGTACAGGAAACAAGCCTGAAATAGTAATGCACAACGGCAAGGAATATATTTCTGTCTATAGACTTGCCGACTTTTTTGGCTATACTCTGAGCATCGATATGCAAAAAAACAGGCTTGATATTATGAAAAGCAAGTGTACAAGCCCTCTTCCGTCAAAGACTTCGGGTGATAAAAAAGCCTGTATCAGACTGGAGGATATTATGGCTGACGGTATGGATACACACGTCGAGCCCAAATATACGGCAGATATGCTTGAAAAGCTTAAATTCACGGCTCAGTATCTCTACGAAAGAGGTCAGCAATACTATGTCGCATGGGTACCTGTATATGCCGATCCCAAATACAATTACTGGAACGACGTAAGCAAAGACTACAGCCTTTACAATTCCTATTTTCTTTATGTTCTGGACTATATGACGGAGCATGGAGGACATATAGGACTTCATGGATATACCCACCAATACGGAGATGTCATAAGCGGAGAAGGCTGGGAATGGGGAAGTAAGACACTATTCGGCAATATCGATCAGCAAAAGCGAATGATATTGGCAAGGCAAACGGCTTCAAGGCTTGGATATGAGCCTGAGTTTTTTGAATTTCCTCATTACGGAGCCACAAACGCTCAGCTGTTAATGGCTGAAAATTATTTTGACGCCATTTATCAGCAATTCCCCAGAAACGATGTGAAGGATATTATAACCTATACTCAGCGTTCAGGGAAAAAGGTGTATTATATCCCTACTCCTGCCGGCTATGTGGAAAATACAGAGGATACGGGAATTTTTGACAGAATAGAAAGCACTCACAAAAAAGGCAGCGCAATGAGTCTTTATTTTCACCCTGTGCTTGATAACGACTATATTTCTGTAGCCACACTTGATAACGAAAGAGTATGGTACTATTCGCCTAACGGCATTCTTCCTAAGATAGTTGACAAAATAACAGGTCTTGGCTATAACTTTACAACGTTTAAATAAAGGCAATATGGCTGCCGCAAATGCGGCAGCCACTTTTTATGCCTTTTCAATTTTTTCGACCCTTCCGTCATTTCCTTAAAAAGAAAAGCCAATATAAGAGGGTATTTACTTCACAACTACAACGCCCTTTTCTATTATAAAATCCTCCTTCCAATAGCCGATAGGTTCGGTAGTATCAAGATAATTAAGCTTATATTTTCCTGCGGCGGCGTTTATATTATTACTCTCCACAGCCTTTGCCGCCTCGTTTACTATAAGTGCGCAGTCCTCGAAGCCTGCCTTTTCAAGGGCAGTCACAAGGGCAGTTTTTGTTTCCTCGTCCATTTTATTGTCAAAGTCGTCTACCTTCATATAAGAAATATATGCTTTAACAGGCTTTTCGCCATCAAAGTACAGAGATACTCTCACAGGCAGATGACTTATGTTCATCTTAATACTGTTGTAATGATAGGGAAAATCTCTCAAAATGCCATACTCTATGTTTGAAAAGTCAAGGCGGGTATATTTTCCTCCTGCGCTACAGTCGTTATACATAAAGCCTGTTGATGAACGCATATCCTCTATAAATTGCTCCCGACCCTTTGCTATACGTCCCTGGTCGTTGTAAAGTGTTGCATCATAATAGTCGTAAAGCTTTATATCTCTATTATCGGTCAAAAGGTCGTATTCTCTGTTGTAATATACGTCATAGCGGTTTTTTTCCGCATCTGAATAGGGCGCCATATAGTACATATCCGTCTTTTCCCATGTACCGAGAAATTCCTTTACTCTCTCATTGTATTCCTCAAGGGATATTGTTTCAGCTGTATTGCCGTTTTTATCAGGGATATGCACTTCATAGCCGGAACCGTCTGCATTCTCATATCTGGGAGCGTTTAAAAGCTTATAGCATTCTGTGAGATATTCGTCTCTCTTTTCGTCCGTGTATACCTCAGAGCTTTCGGATATATCCACCCTTTTGTCTTTGTAGCCCTCTCCTCCCCACCTTATATTACCACAGCCGCTGAGAAGAGCCATACAAAGTATGGGTATGATTACTTTTTTTGCCATAGTCTCACCCCCTGTTTTTTAAGTATGGCATTGGCGATAACAAATGTAACAATGCCGAAGAAAAGGAACACAAGAACTCCTACCCATTTGTTTGTGCTGTACATAAACATACTTCCGAAAAAGCTTGCCGTAAATAGTGTAATTACAACTATAAATATCTTGCCGTATACTTTGCCCGGCAAAAGTCCGCCGTTTTCGGCTCTCAGCTCGGAATCGGCGCATTTATTGCAAACATATACCATAACAAATGAAAGTACTGTATAGTATACAAGCTTCAGAATACTGAAAAGCCTGCCCTGTGCTATACGCCATTCAATAGACGTGCCGCTTTGTTTTGCGCTGTCCCATGAGGCGGCTATTACATAGTCGTTTGCTGCGGAGCCCCTACCATCGAATGGAAAAAGGGGGTAGTACAGAAAACGGTGTGCGCCGCTTGTATTCAGATTTCCGTATCGTTCTGCAAATTCCATAATAAATACGGGAGTCACAAGAATTATTATGCCGAATACAGCCGCTATCACAGGCTGATTTACCATATACTGGGAGAACATAAACACCAAATATATAAATATAAGCACCACCCATGTAAGAGCCATATTCTCAATTATTGTAATTTCATTGAATATTATGCCGTCATGTCCCGGATATAGGTTAAAAATATCCTCCATAAAAAAAGTAGAATAAAAGACATAAAAAGCAATCAATACCGGAAGCACGATCGGGATGATGCAAAACACCGCGATGCACAGCGCCAGTGTCAGGAGCATCAGAAACGTTTTTACCGGATAATGAACCGCCAGAAAAACAGAAATCTGAAAACACTGCCTGACGGTCACGGTAAATCTTGACAATACCGGAAAAAAGTAAAGATATGAGGCAAGCAGGATCACCCCCGAAAGCACGCCCAGCAGGAGCGCAGACCAGCCCTGCGCCATTATAACTGTATATGCGATCATCGCCGCATAAACAAGATATATCG
>CANQBT010000067.1 GCA_947589405.1 uncultured Clostridia bacterium
TTATGGCAAAAAAGCTTGTCGAAAGCGGCAATTACGATGCTGTCGTATGTGTAGGCGCTGTTATAAGAGGAGCCACAAGTCACTATGACTATGTGTGCTCTGAGGTATCAAAAGGCATTGCCAACACAGCTCTCAGCACAGGTGTTCCCGTTATATTTGGCATAGTCACAACCGAAAATATTGAACAGGCAGTTGAAAGAGCCGGCACAAAAGCAGGAAACAAAGGCTTTGACGCAGCAGTTTCCGCCATTGAGATGGCTAACCTTATTGAAGTAATTTAATAATATGGGGGTGTCGTGTTAAATTTTTGTTTAGATGAATATCGAATTATTTATCTTAAAACGACCCTTCCACCATTTCAAACAATGTTTGAAACGGTCCCCCTCCCCTCCGACGCCCTATGGGCTAGGGGAGGCTAAAGAGAGGAGCAGAAGGGACGCCTTAGGTATACGCACTACTAATTTCCTTATAATGTTGAAAAGCTGATATTTCTAACTAACTTAGAAAATGAGAAGAGCGAAACCCTGAGCTTCCCCTTCGTAAGGGGAAGTGGCAGCCCAACCATTTCGTTGAGTTGAGATTACGCCTGCGTTGGGCTGCCGATAGGGTCGATACTCACATAAACAAAAACATATAAACCAAATAAAGCTGCCGCATTAAGCTACTTTTTTATCACAGATCATAATGCGACAGCTTCACTCTATTAAAGCAGCCTTTTGTTTTTATAATCGCCTGTTTCGGAAAATTCGATCCAGTCACATATGTTTTCAGCATGATCGCCTATTTTTTCAAAGTATTTGGCTATCATAAGGAAATTGATGCTCATGTTGCTTTTTTCGGGAGAATCCAAAAGTTCATCTGCAATATCCTTTTTAACCTTTTCAAAAAGCTCATCTATAATATCGTCCATTTTTTTGATAGCTGAGGCTTTTTTTATATCCTTTTCCACAAAAGCATCTATTGAATCCTGCACCATTCTTACAGCCGTATCTGCCATAGTCAATATATGCTCTGTTATATTATAGCTGTACTCTTCATTAAAATTCAATACAAGTTCAGCAATGTCCGATGCATGATCGCCTATTCTCTCCATATCCGTAACTATCTTTAAAGCTGTTGATACAACTCTTAAATCACAGGCAACAGGCTGCTGTCTGAGTATAAGTGAAAGACATTTTGATTCAATATCTTTTTCTATATCGTCAATTAACCTGTCTTTTTCTGTTACTTCACGTGCAAGTGCAATATCCTTGTTTTTAAGTGCATTTATAGAAGATCCTATTGCCTGTTCTACAATTGTTCCCATTTTTATAAGCTCGTTATTAAGCTGCTCAAGTGAAGTTTCAAATTTTGCTCTTACCATAATTAACCTCCCATATCAACCAAAACGGCCGGTAATATAATCCTCTGTTCTTTTATCGGCAGGTCTTGAAAACAATATATCTGTCCTGTTCATTTCTACCATTTCACCTGTCAGAAAAAATGCTGTATTGTCTGCAATCCTTGCTGCCTGCTGCATATTATGCGTCACTATTGCAACAGTATAGTTTTTCTTAAGCTCCGATATGAGTTCTTCAATTTTTAGAGTTGATATAGGGTCAAGGGCAGAGGTGGGTTCGTCCATCAAAAGAACGTCAGGTTTTACAGCCAACGCCCTTGCTATACATAATCTCTGCTGTTGACCGCCTGAAAGATTTAAGGCGGATTTTTTTAGCTTATCCTTTACCTCGTTAAATATAGCCGCTCCCTTTAAAGAAGTTTCAACGATTTCGTCCAGCACCGCCTTTTTTCTTATGCCATGTATGCGAGGTCCATAGGCTATATTATCATATATGCTCATGGGAAAAGGATTTGGCTGCTGAAATACCATGCCTATCTTTTTCCTTAAAAGTGTTGTATTGACATTTTTATCGTATATATCTTCTCCGTCAAGAGTTATACTGCCTTGTATATTGACACCATCGATAAGATCATTCATTCTGTTTATTGTCTTTAAGAGTGTGGATTTTCCACAACCTGAGGGACCTATAAAGGCTATTATTTCACGTGGGGGAATATCCATGTTTACATTTTTAAGAGCATGATTTGCTCCATAGTACAAATTAAGGTCTTTGATCTCTATTTTAGCTCTCATATTCAAGCACCTTTCTTCATTTTATTCGTTATTATTTTAGTAAGCGTATTAATTATAAGCACTATCACAACAAGCACAAAGGCTATGCCGAAGGCTGAATCAAATTCTCCTCTTTCCATGCTAAGATACATCTGAATGGTAAGAGTCCCTCCTGATTTGAATATGTGAGAAAATAGTGCTTTAGGCAAATAATAACCTGAACCTGCCGTAAAGAGCAGCGCTGCCGATTCACCTACTATTCTGCCTACGCTGAGTATTATAGCCGTTACTATACCCGGAAGTGCTGACGGAAGTATAATAGTTCTTATCATATACCACTTTGCAGCACCCATGCCTAATGCACCTGTTCTATAGCCTTCGGGTACAGTCCTGAGAGCTTCCTGAGTAGTTCTGACTATAAGAGGAAGCACCATTATAGTCAGAGTAAGACAGCCGCAAAGTATAGATGTACCCAGAAAGAGTGTTTTGCCGAAAAACACCATTCCAAACAGTCCGTATATTATTGAGGGTATACCTGAAAGAGTTTCGGTCGTAAATTCGATAAGTCTTACTGTTTTGCCCGGCTTGGCGTATTCGGTAAGATAAATGGCGGCGCCTATGCCTATAGGAGTTGCTATAACAAGCGTAATAATTATTATATAAAGTGTGTTTACTATATTTCCCAGTATACCGAAGGTATTGTTTATCTCAGATGTTACTGTTGATAAAAAGCTCCAGCTTATTGATCCTATACCTCTGAATGCAACATACCCTATAATACATATAAGTATCCCAACAGAAATTATGGCTGATAAATATATCAACGCCTTTAATATATAGTCGCTTATCCTTGTTGTCTTACGACAAATGCCGTTATTCATTTTTGTCACCGCCTTCAAGTATGAAGTTAATAACTATATTTATGATCATAATGAATACAAACAGTACAAGTCCTATAGTAAAGAGCGTTTCTCTGTGAAGCCCAGAAGCATATCCCATTTCAGAAACTATACCTGTCGTGAGAAATCTGACTGAGTTAAAAGGCAATGGAATATTTACCGTATTTCCGGAAACAAGTACTATTGCCATAGCTTCGCCGACTGCCCTTCCCACTCCCAGTACAACGGCTGTTATTATCCCGGACTTTGCCGCAGGTATTGTTACTCTGAAAATTGTCTGTATTTTTGTAGCTCCAAGAGCAAGACTCGCCTGTCTTACAGACAATGGAACAGCTCTGAGAGAGGTTTCCGAAACATTTATAACGGTAGGCAGTATCATTATCGACAGTACAAGTACTGCTGATATAAGATTGGCACCGCCGTTCATAACATGATTTTCTGAGTTTGAAAATAATATCTTTTCAATTCTGCCCATAGCAGGATTGATAATAAGCAGACCCAAAAGACCATACACTATCGATGGGATCCCTGCCAGAAGCTCCACAGCAGGCTTCACTATTGCTGCTGTCCTTTTTTCAGCCATTTCAGACATAAATACTGCTGTCATAAGTCCTATAGGTACGCCTATTACAATGGACATTACAGTACCTATAATTGATGTAAGCACTATGTATGCTATTCCGAAGGAAGGCTCTGCTGCTGTAGGCGCCCATACAGTCCCGAAAAGCATTTCTGTAATACCTACCTTAAATATTGCAGGTGTGCCTGAAATGATCATATATATTGTTATTGCAGCCACAGCGGCAACTGCCGAAAGACCGCATAAAGTAAATACACACTCCATAAGCTGTTCCATAAAAGAAACATAACCCTTGCCGCTCATTATGGATCTGTCCGATGAAGAGCTTTTACTTATCCTTTTTAATATAGGCAATACCTTTTCCATAATATCACCTCATAGCTATTCAGCTGATACCAGTCCAACATTAGCTATAATTTCCTGTCCCTTATCACTTTTTATATAGCTGAACAAGTCCTGTACCTCCTGCTTCTGCTCGGATATACTGCCCTTTGTTGCCATAACAAAAGGTCTTTGCAAAGCATATGAGCCATTTTTAATATTGTCGGCATTTGCTGTGATACCATCTATTTTCACACAATTTACAGTATCATCAATTACATCAAGAGATACATAGCCTATTGCTCCCGGAGTAGATGCGACCTTTGCCATAACGGCGCCTGTAGAGTTGATTTCCTGTGCATATACGCACTTATCCTCTATGCCAAGTATTTCCTCAAAGGCTCCTCTTGTGCCGGAGCCGGCTTCTCTGCCTATTACAACTATGGCTGAATTACTGCCGCCAAGCTCGTTCCAGTTCTTTATTTCCCCTGTGTAAATTTTGGCAAGATCCTCCTTTGTTATATTATCTACCGTATTTGCCTTGTCTGTAATGATCCCTATACCGTCGAGAGCCACTATATTTTCTGCAATACCTGCGGCTTTTTCCTCATCGCTTAAGGCTCTTGAGGAATTACCAATATCTACAGTACCGTCTGTAACCGCCTGTATGCCTGCTCCTGAGCCTGTGAATTGACAGTCTATCTCAATACCGGTATCGGCAAGATATGTTTCCTTCAATGTATTGGCAAACTTTTCCATAGATGTGGAGCCGCTCATTCTTATAACATTGCTTCCCGTTGAGGAAGCATTATTTTCAGCTGCATCTCCACCGCAGGCGGTAAGCGCCATGACTGAAATCAAGCATACAGATAATAGTTTAAATGTTTTTTTCATAGTTATTTCTCCTTTATTTTTATTTTCTAAAGAATTATAAAACATATAAATGCATCAATCTATCATATTTCAGTATTATATATGTTAAAAGAATGTAAAAAAACAGACCGCCTAAGCAGTCTGTTCTATGTTTATATTATTCAGTTCTATCCTTATTGTTGTACCCTTATCGGGCTGACTGTCAAGGGTTATCGTACCATTGTAATAGGCTGCGATATGCTTTACAATAGCAAGTCCCAGACCCGTACCAGCAATTTTTTTGCTTCTTCCCTTGTCTACTCTGTAAAAGCGTTCAAACACTCTCTGCTGTTCGTGCTTGGGTATACCTATACCCGTATCGGAAACCTCTATTGAAAGCTTGTTGTTTGAATACTCTGCCGAAATAAAAATTTTGCCTTTATATACATTGTATTTTACAGCATTTTCTATAAGATTTGTAAAAAGAGATATTATTTTATTCTTTTCTTCATTTATGAAAATATCTTTGCAATGCAGCTCTACAGAAAGAGCCTTTTCTTCTGCTGCCGGAGCAAATCTTTTTATAATATCTTCTATTTCTGTTTTTATATTGAAACGCTCTTTATCGTTCCTGCTTTTTCCCGACTCAATGCGTGATATGGTAAGTATATCATTTATAAGTGACGTAAGATTATCGCTTTCTTTTTGTATGCGTCTTATAAATTCCCTTTTCTGCTCATCGCTGTATTCAACAGGCAAGCTCAGAAGCTCGGAATAGCCTTTTATCGAAGTGACAGGCGTTTTAAGCTCATGAGATGCATTTGAAAAAAAGCTCTGACGCATTTCATCGTTCTGTCTTTCGTTTGTGACATCCATAAGAAGAAGTATTACTCCTCCATTATCATCTATTATCCCTTTTTTTATGGCGGATACATGGACAGATATGACCCTTTCGTCTTCAAGCGCAATGTCAAACAAGCTGTTCTTATTTCTTTCCGCTGCATCCTCTGCTGCATTAAGTATGGCTGCGTTTCTTGTATAGCGAATGATATTGCTTTTTTTTCTGCGTCTGCATTGAAGTATATCCATAGCCGCTTTGTTTATACTTATAACATTCTGTTCATTGTCAAGTATAATAAAGCCGTCGTTCATATTATCCAGAATATATTCTGTTCTTTTGTTAATATCCGTTATTTCTTTTAAGCCCTTTTCTACTCTTTCGGAAAGCGTATTTACCGCCCTTGCTATACAGTTAAGCTCTTCATACTTGTATTGTTTAAGGCTTACCCCTGTTTTTACATTTATTTTTATTATTTCATTTGTCAGCTCTGTAAGCGGTTCTGTAATATTTTTTGCCATATTCCTGCCAAATATAAAAGCAAATATAAGAGTTATGATTATCGTAATAATACAGGACGGTATCACCGCCTTAAAATACAAAAGCCTGTTTGTATAGGGTACAGCTATTCTGTAGATGTAATTTTCAGATTCATCAGGCACAGCTATATAAAGCATTTTTATTCCCAGAGTTTCAGATTCTCTTATATCCAAACCCTGTTTATTATTAAGGGCTTCTGCTATTTCAGGGCGTTCAATATGGTTTTCCATTTCAGAAGCATTTTCATCTGTATCTGCTATAACCTTTCCGCTTCTGTCGATTATTGTTATTCGCATATTTTCTCTGTCATATATATCCTTGAATACATAAAGCTGCTGCACAATATTTTTATCATATTTCATAGACTGCTCTATTACCCTTACCGTGCTTATCATATCCTTTTTTGTAGTTTCAACGTTATAGTCTGTATACAGATATATAAATACTGCCGTATATACTGCGATGACCGCAATAATAACAGCTATAAGTCTTGTATATATAGCTTTTGTCATAATGTCATTCCCTGCTTATTCTATAGCCCATGCCACGTATTGTTTTTATATATTCTCCTGCTTCGCCAAGTTTGAGTCTTAATGTCCTGATATGTATGTCAATAGTTCTTGTTTCACCTGTATACTCATATCCCCATATTTTATTCAGAAGCTCGTCCCTTGTAACAACTCTGTATGTATTATTTACAAGATAAAGCAAAAGCTCATATTCTTTAAACGTAAGAGCGCATATCTTATTATTTACAAATACCTCTCTTGTATCTGCGTTGATTTTAAGAATACCCATTTCCTTTATATCAGGAATATTTCTGCCGTTTTTTCGCAAAAGCGAACGTACTATAGCCATAAGCTCCATAACGCTGAAGGGCTTTGTGACATAATAGTCTGCTCCGCTGTCAAGGCCTGTTACCTTGTCTGCATCACTATCTTTGGCAGTCAGAAGTATAACGGGAAGTTTCCTATAGACATCATTTTTTCTTATTATTTTTAAAGCTTCCGTACCTGTCATACCAGGCAGCATTATATCGAAAATAATAAGTGCGGGAGAAGCTGTTTTAAGCTTTTCAAGTGCTTCTTCGGAAGTTTCAAAGGCATATACCTTGTGGCCATAGCCCTCCAATGCAGCCTTTACAAGTTCCCTTATGCTTTCATCATCTTCAACGATAAAAATAACATTATTCATATTTTCATCTCCCATTTTTATTTCATTATACTACAATGGATAATATAAAAACATAATATTTATATTAATAGTTTGTAAAATCTATGTAAAGTCCGCATAATGCAGACTTATATAAAAAGTATCTTTTCCTTGCTCAGAACAGCCTGAGGTATATTTATATTACGGTTGTAATTATAGCTGTCTATAAGTGTATCTATATCTGTTTTATCCTTATCTTCAAAATATTTGTATATATAGGCGGCTGAGATCATGTCATCGGATCTGGTGACAAGTATCTCTTTTACATTATCTCCTCTTACGACCACAACATCTCTTCCTATTTCCACATCATTTCTTATATAATCGATAAGTGATGGATATTTGGTAAAGTTATTATCGATTATAAGGGCTTTTGTATGACCCAGATACAGATCCCCTGCTGTCTTTTTGTTCATATCCGCAAAAGCCGCTTCCATATCCTTTCCTTTGCCGTCATACAATATTTCTTCCGTTCCCGTATCCTCTCCTTTATTGCTGAGCTTTGCCACACTTGTGTATAACACAATGTCATTTTCCTGCTCCTCTACGGCAACCGCCATTACAAAATCTCTGTTTTCAAGGTTCTTTCCGCCATTGCAGCCTGTAAGAGCAAGCATACATATGATCAGAATGATTTTTTTCATTTTACATCTCTCCTTACATATATAAGCGGCAGTATAAGAGCCGTCAGTATTCCGCCGACAATTTGAAGAAAGCAATAGTTTTTCATAGCGGCGCTTGGACTTATATGAATATATGAAAATACAAATACAACTGCCATAATAATTAATGTCACATATTTTTTATCTGTAAATATTTTCTTTGAAAGTATATCTGTTGAATAAAAATAGACAAAGAGCGTAATAAAACAGCTTATCATCCACAGCGATATAAATATCCCCTCCTGCCTTTTAATGACAAAGCCAGGCAGATCAGCAGCATACATAAGTTCAAAAAAGGGATACATGGTATTTTCAACACCTTTGGTGCCAAGCTTGCCTATTATTACAAAGGATATAAATATAAAAAGAACAAAGGCAGTCAATACCGAACGGAAAAGAGCCGTTCTTTCACCTGACATTTTATTCTTAATCAGTATTATGATCTCTCCGCTGTTTATGACAAAACCGTATATAAGAGCAGAAAGCCCTTCTCTTCCTATATGAGGATATAAATTTTCTATTTTTATATCAGGTACAGACATAACATAAATATACAGAGTAAAAGCTGTCACAAACCAAAACATCAGTCGGCTTATCCTGCCTACGGGTTCTATGCCTTTATATCCGCAGTATCCGCATAAAAGCGTTATGATCAGAATGATCTTATATAGAGCCATATCACGCAGCATTACAAAGTGTATGGCATCAGCCAATATTTTTGTGAGCAAAACTATTACAATAATATTTTTAATGAAATATATTACCTGCCACAGCTTGTTTTCATATATATCTATATCGGAAAATATTGCTACCGTCATAAGGAACACGCTTAAAAGGCTGGCGCATACAACAGAAACGGCAGAGGTGCATACTTTGGGCAAAAGAAGTATTTCAAATCCCAGCACAGATAAAATAACGATACTGTTTATTTCTTTACCTGATAACTTATTGTTCAATATTTTCACGCTCCAATTCACTATAAAAATGTCTGCCCTTTCTGTTTTTCAGAGGAAATCTGAATACCGTATCCTTTAATATTGTTTTTTTATTCCTGTTTGTTCCGCTGAAAGGCGCTATATATGATACTCCGAAGCTTTCAAGTGATGCTATATGCACAAGTACAAGAAGAAGTCCTGCCACATATCCCAAAAGTCCTGCCGCAGCAGATGTAAATATTATAAAATATTTGATAAGTCTGTATGCAGATACAAGAGCTATATTGGGTATGGCAAAGCTGCATATTCCCGTAAGGGCTATAATAATAACCGCTATGGGACTTACCAAGCCTGCATCTACAGCAGCCTGTCCTATAATGATACCGCCTACTATGCCTAATGTAGAGCCTATTGACGCAGGGATCCTTGTACCTGCTTCACGCAGCGCTTCAAAAATAAGCTCCATTACAATTATTTCAACTACTGTAGATATTGGCACCGTCTGTCTTGCTCCCGCAAGCCTTAGGGCAAGCTCGGTCGGTATCATAGAGGGGTGATACAAGGCTACTGCTATATATAAGCCCGGAAGGGAAAAAGCGGCAAAGCCTGCCAGATACCTTATTATCCTTATAAATGACATTATTTCCCATCTTTGATAATAGTCCTCCGAAGCCTGATAAAAGCTTGCCAGTACAGCAGGAAGCAGTATCACAAAGGGACTTGTGTCAACTACTATGACTATCCTTCCTTCCATAAGCTCAGCCGCAGCCTTATCGGGTCTTTCGGTAAGCTGTATCTGAGGAAAGGGCGAAAGCTTGTTTTCCTCCAAGAGCTGTTCCAGATAACCGCTGTCGTATACCATATCTGTTTTAATATTTTCAAGCTTCTTTTTTATTTTATTGACAAGCTTGCTGTCGGCAATGCCTTCCATATACATAAGAGCTATATCGGTACGGCTTACATTTCCTGCCTTTGACTGTACGCATTTAAGCCTTGTATCTCTTATCCTTCTCCTTATAAGCACCGTATTTATTCTTATGGATTCGGCAAAGGCCTCCTGAGGTCCCTGTACGGCTATTTCCGTTTCAGGCTTGTCCACACCTCTTTTGGGGAAACTCTTTGTGGATATTACAAGTATTTCCTCAAGTCCGTCTAATAGCATAAGGGTATTGCCGCACATTACCTCAAGTATGGCTTCATCTATGTCTGTTGCGCTTTTAATATCGGCTGTGGTCACGGCACCGTTTATATAGGCGCTGTATTTATTGGAATTTTCTCCCTTAGGCGGAGTTAATCTTATATTTATAATAAGATTTTTAATTATCTCCTCCTCAATGAGATTTCTGTTTACCATATCGTCAATATATGTTATATATACTGCCTGATCACGGTTTTCACCTATATAGAATTTTCTCTTTACAATATCGCCCCAGTCCTTGAAGCTATCCTCAATATACCTGATCCTGTTTTCTATATTTCCGGACATAAAAAAATCACCTCTCTGTATTTTTTGACAGAGAGGTGATTTTTATACATTTATCTTATTATGAAGTAAAGTATCACAACGACACCAAGCAATATTCTGTAATATCCGAATATTTTGAAATTATTTTTCTTTATGTAGCTCATAAGGAATTTAATTGAAAGTACCGATACGACATAGGAAACTACCATACCTATTAAGAGCACAATAAATTCAAAAAAGCTTGGCATACCTGTTTCTGCAACAAATTTAACTACCTTGAGAAGGCTGGCGCCGAACATAACAGGTATGGCAAGGAAAAATGTAAATTCAGTCGCTACATATCTTGATGTTCCCAGAATAAGACCGCCAAGTATAGTTGCACCTGAACGAGATGTACCCGGCACAAGCATTGCAAGCACCTGGAACAGTCCTATGCCCACCGCTGTTTTTAAAGGCAGCTTATCCAGATTCCTGAATCTGGGTTTTTTATTTTTATTTATATTTTCTATTACTATAAATGCAATACCATATACGATAAGAGCTATTGACACTACAATAGCGTTATAAAAATATTTATCTATGGTATCATCGAAAAGCACACCTATTACGCCTGCAGGTATACAGGCTATTATGACCTTTATCCAAAGGGCGATCGTGTTGTTTTTTTCTTCGCTTGACTTATCTGAAGCAAAGGGATTTAGCTTGTGAAAATATATCCATACAACAGCAAGTATTGCGCCAAGCTGTATAACTACATTGAACATTTCTGAAAAATCTTCGGAAATAAGCTCGCCTATAAGCTCGTCAATAATGATAAGATGTCCTGTGCTGCTTATGGGAAGCCATTCGGTTATACCTTCCACAATACCTAAAATTATAGCTTTAAAAATATCTAAAATTGCAGTCATTGTTTTTCTCCTTGTCAGTCCTTAATAATAATAGTCCTGTTATCGTTATCCCATTG
>CANQBT010000068.1 GCA_947589405.1 uncultured Clostridia bacterium
AGTAGGTCATAGCGTTCAGATATGTGTGTATAGAACCCTTATCCAGTATATTGAAGGGATCCTTCAGATCATAGTGCTCAGAACCGCACAGAACGCTGTGCTCAACAATGTGCGCTGCACCTCTGTTATTTGAAGGCAGAGTCCTGAACGCTATCGAAAACACTCTTTCCTCATCATTGTTTTCAATATATATAAGCTTTCCGCCGCCGGAATGGCTGTAAACATATGCAGTTGAATCAATATCTTCTATTTTTTCGCTGAATTCCGCTTTAAATGCCATAATATCTTTTCTCCAGTATTTTTTCACCAACATCAAGATCTTCAGGTGTAGTCAGTTTGATATTGTTATAGCTGCCCTCTACCATTTTGATCTTAACTCCCGTTCTCTCTGCCAGCATAGAATCGTCTGTACCGTAATATCCGTCATCAAAGGCTTTTTTATACGCATTCATAATTATGCTGTATTTAAAGGCTTGAGGCGTTTGAGCAGCCCACAGCGTATTTCTTTCGGGAGTATCAGTAATATTATTGGACTTGTCGCATATCTTAATAGTATCCTTGACCTTTACGCCCATAACACAACCGCCGCATTCAAGAGCGGTATCAATAAGCTCCTTTATATATTTGTTGTCTATGAAGGGACGAACTCCATCGTGAATAAGCACAACGTCACAGTCTTTGGAAACCTTTTTAAGTCCGTTATATACGGAATCCTGTCTTTCATTCCCTCCGGCTGTTACGGTTTTTACCTTGCTATATCCGTATTTTGCCACAATATTTTTACTGACATAATCTATATCTGTGCTTCCGCATACTATTATTATATCGTCTATGTACGGGCTTTTGTCAAAGGCTTCTATCGTATAGCTCAATACAGGCCTGCCCTTAAGCTCTAAATACTGCTTGGCAACAGCGCTTTTCATACGCTTGCCTGTGCCGGAAGCAGCTATTATAACTGTATTTTTCATTTTTTTCACCTCTATTATGATTTTACCATTGATGTTTGATTCTTGCAAGAGTATACTTTATATGTAAAGGGTTATATTGCATATGCAATATAACTCTACGGCAGGGACATTACATATATTCAAAGGATAAGCACTCTGTTTCACAACAATCCTTTGCACAGTCGCAGTCCTTGCCGACTACTATATCAGTAAGAGTACAGTATTCTGCACTACGGTCGTGATACTTACATGAGTTTACTCTGCATTTGATTGAATGATTTGCTGACATATTTATCACCTCCCGAATTTATTTTGTGCGGTATGGTATCAATTTATACGGAAAGGCACGGTTTTTTATGATCAATTTTTTTGACTGTCATTGCGACACTCTTACAAAGGCTTTATTCAGCAATAAAGAGCTTTATAAAAACGATTTGCATATAGATATTGAAAGACTTGAAAAATATGGAAGCGTAGTGCAAATTTTTGCAATATGGCTGGATAGCCCTTATCTCAAAGCCCCCTTTGAAAATACTGTAAAGGCAATAGATTTCTTTGAAAAGCAAAAGGCAAAATACAGCCGTCATATTACAGATGATTTTAGTGACGATAAAAGAATAAGGGCAATACTCTCCATAGAAGGCGGTGAAGCTATAGAAGGCGATATAGATAAGCTTCACTTTTTTAAAGACAGAGGCATAAGGCTAATGACACTTACATGGAATTATGAAAATGAAATAGGCTTTGGTGCGGCAACAGGCTCAGACAAAGGTCTTAAGGATATTGGAAAGGCTGTAGTCAAAGAAATGAATGATATGGATATGCTTATAGATGTTTCTCATCTTAACGAGAAGGGCTTTTGGGACGTGTATAATATTTCCGAAAAGCCTTTTATTGCGACACATTCCAATTCAAAGGCTCTGTGTCCTCATTTAAGAAATCTTACAGATGACCAGATAAGAGCCATGAGCGAAAGAGGTTGTATGGTAGGCATAAATCTTTATCCGCCTTTTGTAGACGGACAAAAGGGCAGTACAGAAAATATACTCAGACATATAGACCATATTATGGATATAATGGGAGAAAATAATGTGGCAATAGGCTGTGATTTCGACGGAATATCCATATGTCCCGAAGAAATAGGAGATGTAAGCAGACTGTATGTCCTCTATAACAGAATAAGAGATATATGGGGTGCAAGAATTGCCGATAATATCTTTTATTACAATATGCTTGGTTTTCATAATTGGTAGGGTTTATTTTACCGTTTATCGTCTGTTTTTTATAAGCTATTGTCAATATTCAGCTTATTTTTCTCTATTTGACTTTATTTTGCCGATGTAGTATACTTAAAGGAAGTAAAAGCGAAAGGAGATTTATTATGCAGGATATTAAGAACATTTTACTTGAAATATTGGAAAAGAACAGCAGAGTCAGCCTTGAAGACTTGGCGGCAATGCTGGGAAAGAGTACCGATGAAATAGCGGCGGCGCTTGATGAACTGCAGAGGGATCAGATAATTTGCGGCTACACTACACTTATAAACTGGGATAAGACAGACAGAGAATTTGTTACAGCTATGATAGAGGTCAAGGTAACTCCCCAGAGAGACAGCGGCTTTGAGAAAATAGCTGAAAGGATATATGGTTTTGACGATGTTAAGGCAGTTTATCTTATGGCAGGAGCCTATGACCTCCTTGTTATGATGGACGGCAAGAATATAAAGGAGATCTCACACTTTATTTCAGACAAGCTTTCACCTCTTGATAACGTACTCAGTACATCTACTCATTTTGTACTTAAGAAATACAAGGAGCATGGCATTATCATGGAGAAAAAGCGTGAAAAGGACGAAAGGATGATTGTAACACCATGATGAAGCCAAAAGACTTTGTAGCCCACAAGGTGCAGATAATGCCCTGGTCGGGAATAAGGAAATTTTTTGATATAGCAAACGAAATGGAGGGCGTTATCTCTTTGGGAGTCGGCGAGCCTGATTTTGACACTCCATGGGCAATAAGAGAAAAGGGCATATACAGCCTTGAAAAGGGCAAGACTGTGTATTCCTCAAATGCAGGTCTTATGGAGCTGAGGAAGGAGATAAATAATTATCTCACAAGAAGCATAGGCATAAGCTATGACCCTGCTCACGAGATAATAGTGACTGTAGGCGCAAGCGAAAGCATTGATCTTGCTTTAAGGGCAATTATAAACGAAGGAGATGAGGTGCTTGTTCCCGAGCCTTCATATGTAAGCTATAAGCCCTGTGTTACAATGGCAGACGGTGTTCCCATTGTAGTAAATACAAAGGCTGAAAACAACTTTAAGCTTACTCCTGAGGATATTGCAGACAAGATAACCGATAAGACAAAGGCGCTTCTTCTTCCATATCCCAATAATCCTACAGGTGCTATTATGGAAAAGAAAGACCTTGAAAAATTGGCGGAATTCCTCAAGGATAAGAATATACTTGTTATAAGCGATGAGATATACTCAGAGCTTACATATGGCGATAAGAAGCATTGTTCTATCGCTTCAATAGACTATATGAGGGACAGGACAATAGTTATAAACGGCTTTTCAAAGTCCTATGCCATGACAGGCTGGAGATTAGGCTATGCAGCAGGACCGACGGATATTATTTCCGCTATGACCAAGATACATCAGTACTGTATAATGTGTGCGCCGACTACAAGCCAGCACGCAGCTGTTGAGGCGCTTAGAAGCTGTGATGACGCTGTTGCAGCTATGAGAAGGGAATATGACAGAAGAAGGCGCTTTATGAGGAAGGGCTTTCTGGATATGGGTCTGGACTGCTATGAAGCTCAGGGAGCCTTTTATCTCTTCCCATGTATAAAATCTACAGGGCTTACATCAGATGAATTCTGCGAAAGACTTCTCTTTGAAGAAAAGGTTGCTGTTGTGCCGGGTACGGCATTTGGCGAATGCGGAGAGGGCTTTATAAGATGCTCATACGCCTATTCGGTAGATGAGATAAGAGTCGCCCTTGAAAAGATAGCTGATTTTGTTAATAAGCTTAAAACAGAAAAGAGTGATAATAAATGAAATATGAAGAGCTTACGGAAATAGTCAAAAATAGTGATAATATAGTCTTTTTAGGCGGAGCGGGAGTGTCTACGGAAAGCAATATCCCCGACTTCAGAAGCGAGGACGGTCTTTACAAGGCTAAGACTAAATATGGCTATTCCCCTGAAACACTTATAAGCAGAAGCTTCTTTGACAGAAATACGGAAATGTTTTATGACTATTACAAAAATAACCTTATATATCTTGACGCAAAGCCCAACAAGGCTCATTATGCCCTTGCTGAGCTTGAAAAAATGGGTAAGCTGAAGGCTGTGGTCACGCAGAACATAGACGGACTCCATCAGCTTGCAGGCAGCAAAAAGGTATATGAGATACATGGCAGCGTTCACAGGAATTACTGTATGAAGTGCCATAAGTTCTATACGTCTGAGGATATTATCAAAATGGAAGGCGTTCCTTACTGCCAATGCGGAGGTATAATAAAGCCTGACGTTGTGCTCTATGAAGAGGGCCTTGACGATGAGGTATGGAGTGGTGCCTACAGCGCTATAAGAAATGCCGATGTGCTTATTGTAGGCGGGACCTCTCTTGTGGTATATCCGGCAGCAGGTCTTGTGGGTATATACAAGGGAAATGACCTTGTGCTTATAAATAAGAGCGAGACCGCTTATGACGTAAGGGCAAAGCTTGCCATACATGAAAGTATAGGTCAGGTGCTCTCAACAGTTGTAGATAATTTGAAGCAATATGCCGAATAGCATATATTTTGCTGTTGCATACAGGTAAATAAAAATAAACCTCCGTTGCAAAATGTAAACGGAGGTTTATTTGAGTTTAAAAGCATTTATTTAAAGCTTTTTTTGATTATAATATCTACCTTTTTGCCCTTAACGCCTACAATAACATCATCGGCAATATTTGCTATGATTGATTTTTCCAGTTCGTCCCATTCTTCGGAATCGTTGTCTACATTGTTCTTGTAGCTGTTAAGAGACCATGAGTTTGCGTACATAGCTTCGGCTCCTGCGCCCATGTCATAAAAATCAAACCAGCCGTTTTCGGCTCCCATTTTGGATACCTCTATAAAATCACCAAGCATATTTGCGGCTACAAGCTTTATTTTACCCATTATACCTGCTCCGGCAGCATTTTTTCCCGAGCTTGAAACAGAAAGTATATTTTCTCTGTCAAATATGGAAATTCCCTTTGATTTAACGACTGCATGGAGTTCAAAGTCCATTCCGTTATTTTCTATCCAGAATTCCCCGCTTCCTATTTCAAGAAGCTCAGGCAGCATACTTACAAGCTCTTCTGCAAGAAGTCTGAGGTATAATGTCTGCTTTTTATCAAGCTTGTTGTATTCGGCGGATCTTTCCGCCTCTGTAAATATGCTGTCGTATGTTGATCTGTCATTTGAAATTGTACAAATATCTGTTTTCATATTTATTCCTTCTTTCAGTACTCTTTATGAATTCAAATCTATTGTTATGTTCAGAATGTTTTTGCCGTTTTCATATTTATAGTCAACACTTTCAGCCATTTTCCTGACCATGAAAATACCAAGTCCGCCTATTCCACGCTCCTCTGCGGACAGAGTTATATCGGGAGCTTCGGCGTCAAGAGGATTGTATGGAATGCCATTGTCAGAAAACAGAAGATCAAGCTTGCCGTTTTCTATTGTATAATTGATCTCAGCCAATGAAGCGTTGCTGTAATTTATTATATTTGAAGAGATCTCATCTATTACTATGCTTACCTTGCCTGAAATTTTTGGTATAACATCAAGCTTTGAGGTTATCTTCTGCGCAAAATCACTTACTATTGAATTTACTTTTTTATCGGGTATAAATGAAAGCCTGTATTCATTCATCAGGTAATTAAGTCTGAAGCTGAGCATTGTAATATCGTCAAACTGCGGTACATTGTCTGCAAAACGATCTATATCCTTTTTGACATATCTGCAAAGGCAGCTTATGTCTGAGCTGATTTCCTTTTTATCAATGGAGTTCAGCATATTCAGAAGTCTATCCTCTCCATAGAGCTGCTCGTCCTTGTCAATAGCCTCCGTAACACCGTCTGTATAAAGTTGAACGATATCGCCGGGATAAAGCTGTATCTGAGTCTTACGATAGCGTATTCCCTCCATTCCTGCCAATATAAAGCCTGTGCGCTGATTTTCATATGCAAAATCACCGTCTGAATGGCGTATAAGAGGAGGATTGTGACCTGCGTTTGCTATACTCATGATACCTGTTTCAAGATCGACTATTCCCATCCATGCCGTTACGAACATACCTGCATCGTTGTTTTCACACAGCTTTTCATTTGCCTGAGTAAATATCTCATCTGCGTCCATACCGCTTTCCGCCAGGTCCTTTATAATGGTTTTGGCCTTCATCATAAACATGGCAGCCGGTATGCCCTTGCCAGAAACATCGGCAATTATAAAGGCTATGCTTGAATTTCCCGTCATGTAGAAGTCATAGAAGTCGCCGCCTACCTCTTTGGCGGTGTTCATATGAGCGTAAATGTCAAAGTCCTTACGGCTTGGAAAAGGCGGGAATACCGATGGTATCGCAGAATATTGTATCTGCTTTGCAAATTCCAGTTCCTCGTCTATCCTTGCTGAAGCTTCTGCAATATATTGCTTAAGCGTGCTTACAGTAGAATTTATATCATCTGAAAGAGAAGCAAATTCTTCATTGGAGCGTACATTGACGGTAACGTCCAGATTGCCGTCGGTAATTTTTGAAAGAGCTTGGTTTACTTCTCTGAGGTTGTCTATAATAAGCTTTTTTATGAGGAAATAAACAAGACCGAAAAGTGCGGAGAATATAAGTATCTGCATGAATACGCTCAGGTATACCGAAACGTCACGCATGAACCTTGCCTCTGTTTCGGGTATTGCGCCTAAAATGTAATAGCCTTCCGCATAGGAGTAGGCAGCCAGATATGATATGCCTTCAATATCCATGCTGAATATTTTATCTTCCTGTAGCTTATTTGTATCAAGGCTTATGTTGTCGGGCGCAATGCTGTTTTTGCTTACTATGTTCTTGTCCCTGTCCAGTATTATGACAAAGCCGTTGTCTCCGATATGTCTGTTGCGTGCCACCTTGTCTACATAGCTGCTTATATCTGTCTGAAATTCCTCTGCGTCATAGCCTATTTGCAAAAAGCTTTTGCTGTCAAGGGCTACAGCGCCGTATTTTCTTGAAGCGGTGCTGTTGAAGGATTGTGCACGGTATGCCTGAGCATAGGATTGGACTCCGCTGCCCATATGCTCCATAAATTCCTTTGACTGCTGACCGCTGTTCATATTGAAGCCGATGTATTCGGCGGCCGAAGAATTTATAATAATACCGTCAAGACCGACTATATTTATTTCTTTAATGCTGTATTCCGATGATAGCTTTTGCAGATATTCTGTGCTTTTGTCCTCTGATGAGATATATTCTGATTTAATATTCTCTGCTTTGGCAATAAGGTTCTCATCAGAAGCATCGGTTATATCCTTGTGTACGTCCTCCAGAGTTTTCTGTATTACAGAACCCGTTTCCGTATCGGACATTCTGCTCTGTACCATATAAGTATACAGACTTGTTATAACATATGTGGTAACTATGCAAATAAGCAGCCACATCTGAAAAGTACGGGAAATGTGTCTTTTTTCATTTTCGGCATAGGATCTGTCCTTATTTAAAAGAGAAATGACAAATACTGCTGCGCCTACAGAAAAACCGTTGTACATCATCATAGGCAGAGAGCATATCTTTACAAAGCCAAAGGCAGTACTGAGGTCGTTGGCATTTGTAAAAAATATCATAAGCATATGGATAACTTCGCACATCATTCCTATGCCAAGAGCGAAAAGCCAACCGGGCTTTTTGTTGTCAAACATATATTTTCTCAGAATTGCGGCAATGAAGCCTGCCAATGCAGTTGAAACAGAGCAAGCAAGCTGAGTGTAAGTACCTGTAAGACCGAAAATGGCAGAGATATAGCGGTAAAGACCGCCTATTATACCTGCGATAATACCTGCCTGACCGCCGAATATAAGTCCTGCGCAAAGGGGTGCGGCATCACGGACATTCATCATCGTACCGTCGCCTATGTCAAGACCGCCTATATTTGTACTTGCATATGCTGCCATTATGCCGAAGAGAATGCCTATTATCAGCTGTCTTTTTTTATAGGATAATTTTCCGAAAAAGCTTTTTTTCTCCGCTACATATATCAATACAGCCAGCAGCGTATTTAAGACTGCTGTTATCATAATATTAATATTCATAATATCATTCCTTTGCGGCAGCTGTTATTTAATATTGAGTATGTCTGAGAAGCCTGTTATATCAAATACTCCCATTATGATCTCGTTTACTCCCGTGACGGTCATTGTTCCCTTTGTATTCATAGCCTTCTGCGCCTTGAGAAGAACACGCAGACCTGCTGATGAAATATATTCCAGATCGGTGAAATCAAAGCAAAGCTCTTTTGCTTCGTCAAGTATTCCGTTAAGCTCTCCTTCAAATTCGGGAACAGTTACAGAATCAAGTCTGCCTGAAAGGGCAACTGTTATTTTTCCGTTTTCGTTAGTGGTATTGATAGTCATTTATGACTCCTCCTTGCAATTTATAATTTTTTATATAAATATTTTGACACTATTTTGGGCTTGTGTCAATAGGTTTTTTAACTATATTGCTTTTGTTTTTTATATTATATCGGGATAAAAAGCATATTGCTTTTGTCATGGACACGGCACAACGATGTCTATTTTGAAGCCTTGTTTTTCTTTATTACAGGCGCTGTATTTTCAAAACTCATATCCAGCAGTACTTTGAGCTGACTGTCATCTGTATTTTCGTCTAAGGCAGCGGAGATCCAATGGGTCTTGCTCATATGATAGGCAGGGAAAATACCCTTGTCCGATAAAAAGGAGCCTATAAGCGCAGGGCTGCATTTCAGATTGATAATGTCTATATTGCCTTCGTCGGATAAGCCCGGCTTTTCTCTTGGTATATTCATTATAAGGGCAAACCATTTTTTGTTTTCCGAGTGACGGAATACGGCATTGGAGGGATATTTTATCCAGGGATATTCCGCTTCTGCACCATAGGTATCAAATATGTATTTTTCAATTTCTTCTCTTGTCATTTTACTTTCTCCTTATGTGAAAATAATACCATATTCAGATACTCTATGTTTTTCCTAAAATGCTTCGCCTTTTACTGCTTACGCAGTACATTTTGTCGCTTTGCTCCAAAATAGGAAAAACATATCGTTAACTTATCTTCGATAAAAATCGGAACAAGCTCCATTTTTATCTTTAATTACTCTATGTTTTTCCTAAAATGCTTCGCCTTTTACTGCTTACGCAGTACATTTTGTCGCTTTGCTCCAAAACAGGAAAAACATATCGTTAACTTATCTTCGATAAAAATCGGAACAAGCTCCATTTTTATCTTCAGATAAGTTATATTATAGTATATAAAATTTTGTAATTCAACATAGAATGTTTTTTAATTCAAAATGCTATTTCAAAAAAATACGTCACTTTATCACCTAAAAGCGTTAAAGTATTTGACAAATAATTCATAATAGAATATAATTAAGAAGGTGTTAAAAACACATAAATAAAATAAAAAGGAGAATGACTAATGGTAAAGTGGTTAATTCTGGTGCTGTATCTGCTGCTTATGGTCGGAATAGGCGTATACTGCAACAGAAAAACAAAAAATGTAAGTGATTTTGTTCTTGGAGGAAGGAGCATAGGTCCCTGGTTTTCCGCCTTTGCATTTGGCACATCATATTTCTCAGCCGTAGTATTCATAGGCTATGCAGGACAATTTGGTTGGACATATGGTATTTCAGCTTTTTGGATAGGCATAGGCAATGCGGTCATAGGTTCGCTTCTTGCATGGCTTGTTCTTGGCAGACGTACAAGAATAATGACAAAATATCTTGACGCAACGACAATGCCGGAATATTTTGAAAAGCGTTATGGCTCAAAGGGACTTAAAATTGCGGCTTCTCTTATAATTTTCCTGTTCCTTATACCATATACGGCGTCAGTTTATAACGGCTTATCCAGACTCTTTGAGTCATCATTGGGAATACCTTATATTTACTGTATTATAATAATGGCTGTATTTACGGCTATATATGTTATAGCAGGCGGCTTCCATGCTACTGCTCTTAACGATTTCGTACAGGGTATGATAATGCTTGTAGGTATATTTGTGGTTGTATTTACAGTACTCCACAAGGCAGGCGGCTTTGGCGAAGCTATGCAGAATCTTGGCGCTATAGCCGATGATGCAGGCAATACGGGAACGCTCAATACGGTTTTTGGTCCTAATCCGGCAGACCTTCTTGGTGTTGTAATACTTACATCTTTGGGAACATGGGGCCTTCCTCAGATGATACAGAAATTCTATTCTATATCTGATGACGCAGCAATAAAGAGAGGAACAATAATATCAACCTTCTTTGCTCTTGTAGTAGCAGGCGGCAGCTATTTCCATGGCGGTTTAGGCAGACTTTTTGCCGTTGCCGAAGGATCTCC
Organism: uncultured Clostridia bacterium; assembly: GCA_947589405.1. Lineage (GTDB taxonomy): Bacteria > Bacillota > Clostridia > Lachnospirales > CAG-274 > CANPXH01. The sequence continues at coordinate 10,561 of CANQBT010000068.1, forward strand.
CGAAGCTGTAAATACTACAAAGACTGTTATAAGCTTTGTAGGAAATAAGCTTGAGTATGACGCTATAGTTCCCGCTATGCTTGAAAGCGTGCTTCCTGATATTCTTTTAGGTCTTATAGTAGTGCTTGTGCTTTCAGCTTCTATGTCTACATTGTCATCACTTGTAATGACATCAAGCTCTACGCTGACTCTTGACCTTATAAAGCCCGCTATTCTTTCAAAGGGCAAGTCCTTTGACGAGAAAAAGCAGGTATTTTTCATCAGATTATTCATTGCTATATTCCTTGTGGTTTCAGTAATAATGGCTGCAAAGAAGAATGCGTATATCACTACTCTTATGAGTATTTCATGGGGCGCTCTTTCAGGCTCCTTCCTGGCTCCGTTCATGTACGGACTGTT
>CANQBT010000069.1 GCA_947589405.1 uncultured Clostridia bacterium
TAGTTGAGCATAGTAGGACAATTTTCATTAGCCTTGCCTATAAGGTCCTCTCTCATAATTACAACTGTAACGCCTGCAGGTCCTATGTTCTTCTGAGCGCCTGCAAATATAAGACCGAACTTGCTTACATCTACGACCTCAGACATTATCATACTGGACATATCGGCTACAAGAGGTACATTGCCTGTGTCAGGAAGCTGAGTATATCTTGTACCGTAAATAGTGTTGTTATAGCAGATGTAGAAATAATCTGCATCAGGTGAAAATGTGTTCTTGTCAAGAGCAGGGATATAGTTGAATACCTTATCCTCTGAGCTGCCAACTACGTTTACCGTACCGAACTTCTTAGCCTCAGCCATAGCCTTCTTTGACCATTGTCCTGTGTTTACAAGATCGCACTTGCCTGTAGTCATAAGGTTAAGAGGAATCATTGCAAACTGAGTGGAGCCGCCGCCCTGTAAGAACATTACCTTGTAATTATCGGGAACGTTCATAAGCTCTCTCAAGTCAGCTTCGGCGCTCTTTATAATATCGTCAAACCACTTGGATCTGTGACTCATTTCCATAACGGACATACCTGAACCGCCATAGCTGAGCATATCTTTCTGTGCCTGTTCTAAAACCTCAACAGGAAGCATTGAAGGACCTGCTGAAAAATTGTAAACTCTCTCCATTTTTGTTTCCTCCTAAAAAATTAATAGCTTTATTATAATACATTGTTAAATTATAGTCAATATTAATATTACATAATTTTGTCGAGAATTTCCATAGCTTCGTCTATGTGCTTTTTCTCAACAATAAGAGAAGGAACGAACCTTATTACGTTCTTTCCTGCATTTACAAGGAGAAGGTCGTTGTCTATGGCTCTTGAAACATAGTCCGCAACAGGTCTGTCAAGCTCTATGCCCTGCATAAGACCTACGCCTCTTCTTTCCTTTATGAAGTCATATTTTTTCACAAGCTCGTCAAGACCTTTTTCAAGATATTCTCCCTGTTTTTTAACATTGTCCAGAACACCGCCCAAAAGCTCATCTACCACTACATTTCCCGCTGCCGTTGCAAGAGGATTGCCGCCGAAGGTGGAAGCATGGTCGCCGGGAACAAAGCTTTCGGCAACATTCTTCTTCGCCATCATTATGCCGCAGGGTATACCGCCGGCAATACCCTTAGCCATAGACACAACGTCAGGCACAACGCCGTAATGCTGATAGGCAAAGAGAGTACCCAGACGGCCTACGCCGCATTGCACCTCGTCAAACATAAGGAGTATATCCTTTTCATCACAGAGCGCTCTCACCTGCTGTAGAAATTCCTTCTTGGCAGGAATGATACCGCCTTCGCCCTGTACAGGCTCCATAAGTATTGCAACGGTATTTTCATTGACTGCCGCCCTTACAGAGTCTATATTGTTGAACTCGGCATATTTTATATGTGGCAGCATATCGCCGAAGCCCTCATGATAGTGGCTCTGTCCTGTTGCCGTAACTGCGCCGAAGGTCCTGCCGTGAAAGGAGTGTACCATTGTTATTATTTCCTGTCTGCCTGTTTTGCTGCCGTATTTTCTGGCAAGCTTAAGAGCCGCTTCTATGGATTCCGCACCGCTGTTGCAGAAGAATACCTTGTCAAGCTCTCCGTTTTCCACAAGCTTCTGCGCCAATAAGCATTGAGGCTCGGAATAGTAAAGGTTTGAAATGTGTATAAGCTTTGACGCCTGCTCCGAAATAGCGGCAACAAGCCTTTTGTTATTGTGACCAAGTGAGTTTACGGCAATGCCCGATACAAAGTCCAGATATTTCTTGCCGTTCTCATCGTATACATACATACCCTCGCCCTTTACCAATGTAAGGGGAAAACGGTTATATGTATGCATAACATATTTTTCGCCAATGTCAGATATTTTCATAATGACCTCCTATTTTTCCACAAGTGTTCCTACGCCGTTTTTGGTGAATATCTCCAGTATAAGACAATGAGGTATCCTGCCGTCAAGTATATGGACATTGTTTACCCCTGCCTCAACTCCTGCAATGCAGCATTCTACCTTTGGTATCATACCGCCGGAAATAGTTCCGTCGGTTATCATATCCTTGACTGATTTTACATCTATAAATGATATTACGCTGTCGGGATCGTTTACGTCCTTCATAATTCCTGCAACGTCTGTTATAAACACAAGCTTTTCCGCATTAAGGGCGCCTGCTACGGCAACAGCGGCATAGTCTGCGTTTACATTATAGCTCGTACCCTTTTCATCAACGCCTATAGAGGATATAACAGGCACAAAATCGTTGTCCAGAAGTGTGTTTATAAGGCTTGTATTCACATCTGTGACCTCGCCTACAAGACCTATATCCATGCCGTTTGGCATAGCCTTCTTTACCTTCATAAAGCCTGCGTCCTTGCCGCATATGCCTACTGCGTTTATACCCTGCTGACAAAGCTCTGTGGTAATGTCCTTGTTCAGCTTGCCTGCAAGCACCTGCTGTACTATCTCCATAGTAGGCTCGTCCGTAACTCTGAGACCGTCCTTGAATACAGGCTCTATTCCCACTCTTTCAAGGGCCTTGTTTATGTCCTTGCCGCCGCCGTGTACTACAACGGGTCTGAAGCCTACGAACTTCATAAGGGCAATGTCCTTTATTATTGTTTCCTTTATTTCTTCATTTACAAGGGCTGCCCCGCCGTATTTTATAACAACGGTTATGCCCGAAAATTTCTTTATGTAAGGCAGCGCCTCCGTAAGTATGCCTGCCTTGTTTATTATGTTTTCCATTTTGTTTCTCCTTTTGTAATTTTTTGTTTAGCGGTAAGTTCGACCCTTCAGTCAGTCACGTTCAAAAACATCTTAGAGCAAAATTTTTGACGTGACTGACAGCTTCATTGCACAGAAGAATTATCTGACAGCCTTAGGCTGGCTTTGCCATAGGCAAAGTGCTGAACCTTCTCTGAAGGGACGCCTTAGGTTTGCGTTTTCCAAATTGCTTATTTACTTTAAAAAATGATACTTAAGCTGTCGCCACTACCTTCTCACCTCTAGCCTCCCCTAGCCCGTAGGGCGTCGGAGGGGAGGGGGACCGTTTCAAACAGTTGTTTGAAATGGTGGAAGGGTCGTTCTAAAGCGATAAACAATATTTATATTCCGCTAACCAAAAACCTTAACTCCTATAATCCCCATTTATCTTCACATAATCATAAGTCAAATCGCATCCCCAAGCTGTAGCCTTACCCTTTCCTTCGCTTAAATACATATCTATGAATATATTGTGCTCTAAGAGTATCTCAGCCGCCTTTTCTTCATCGAAAACAATGGGCGTGCCGTTATCCATGAGCTTTATGATACCCTTTTCGCTTCTGAATTCTATTGTAACAGCCATAGGGTCAAATTCTGCGCCGCTGTAGCCCATAGCGCAGAGCACACGTCCCCAGTTGGCGTCCTCGCCGAATATTGCAGCCTTAAGAAGATTTGAGGATACTACGCTTAAGGCTATTTTTCTTGCTTGCTCTTCATCTGCTGCGCCCTTTACATTGGCTTCTATAAGCTTTGTAGCGCCTTCGCCGTCATCGGCACAGTCAATGGCAAGCTTTTTTGTTACATAATAAAGAGCCTTGCTGAATTTATCAAAATCTGCATTTTCCTCTGTTATCTCGGTATTTTCTGCCATACCGTTGGCAATGCAAAGTACCGTATCGTTTGTGGACATATCTCCGTCAACGCATATCATATTGAAGCTGTCACGAACACAGCTCTTGAGAGCCTTGTCAAGCAAAGACTTTGAAACAGCACAGTCTGTTGTTATAAAGCAGAGCATAGTTGCCATATTGGGATTTATCATGCCCGAACCCTTTGCCATACCGCCTATGGTAACGGTTTTACCGCCTATATCGACTGTAACGGCAGCGGTTTTGCTCCTTGTGTCCGTAGTCATAATAGCCTCAGCGGCAGATAAGCCCTTATCATAGCCTTCTCCAATGAGAGAATAAGTGCTTTCAACGCCCTTTGATATTATGTCCATAGGCAGATTTACGCCTATGACCCCTGTAGAGCATACGAGTATATTTTCGGCTTTAATCCCCGTAAGAGAAGCAAGCTTTTCCGCTGTTGCCTCAGTATCTTCAAGTCCCTGATGTCCTGTGCAGGCATTGGCGTTTCCGCTGTTGGCTACGATACCTGTTATTTTATTTCCGACTGCCTTCATATCCCACAAAACAGGAGCCGCCTTTACAACATTTGTAGTAAAACAGCCTGCTGCGGTACAGGGCTTTTCGCTGACTATCACAGCCATATCCTTTTTGCTTTCAAAAGGTCCTGCGTTTCCGTCGTTTTTATTCTTTTTTATTCCCACAGCATTTCCTGCTGCCTTAAAGCCCTTAGGCGATGTAACGTTTCCGTTTATAATGTTCATAATAACCTCCTATGCAGGGAAAACAGGTATGTAGTCAAGACCTGTTTTTTCATCAAGACCGAATAAAATATTCATGTTCTGTACTGCCTGACCGGCAGCGCCTTTGAAAAGGTTGTCTATAGCCCCTATCACAATGACTCTGCCTGTTCTTTCATCAACGGTAAAGCCAATATCCACAAAATTGGAACCCTTTACCCACTTTGTTTCGGGAAATGTGCCTTCCTTCGTAAGCCTTATAAAATACTCGTCTTTGTAATATTTCTCATAGGCTTTTCTTATATCGGAATAGGTATATTTTCCGTTGAGCTTTGCGTAGCATGTGGCAAGTATTCCTCTGTCCATAGGTATAAGATGGGGCGTAAAGCTCAATACGACCTGATCTCCTGCGGCATAGCTTAGCTGCTCTTCTATTTCGGGAGTATGTCTGTGATTGGCTATTTTATATGCCTTTACAGATTCGTTCAGCTCACAGTAGTGATTGGAAAGAGAAAGTCCTCTGCCTGCTCCCGTAGCCCCTGACTTTGCATCTATTATAATAGAAGAAAGGTCTATCATTTTTTCCTTTACAAGAGGATAAAGTGAAAGTATTGAACAGGTAGTATAGCAGCCGGGATTGCCTACTATGCGTCTGCCCTTTATTTTATCCCTGTTTATTTCGCAAAGACCGTATACGGCTTCGGAAAGTATATCCTTTGAATAATGGGTGGTGTACCATTTTTCATATACATCAATATCCTGTAATCTGAAATCCGCACCTAAATCTATCACCTTTGTTTTGTTCAGTATATTGTTATTTATTTTCTTGCTGGCAACTCCATGAGGCAGAGCCAGAAATATGACATCGCAAATATCCGCCATCTTCTCAATATCCTCTTCTTCACAAATATAGTTTTTGTGTGAATAATTGGAATATACCTCGTCATAGTCCTTGCCTGCATAGGAGTGAGAGGTAAGAGTAACGATCTCCGCATTGGGGTGCTGAGTAATAAGTCTTACCAATTCCTGTCCGGCATATCCTGTTGCGCCTATTATACCTGCTTTTATCATAATTGACCTCCGAATTAAAAATCATTTCCTATTATAATACTTTTCATTAAAAATGTACAGTAAAAAATTTACTTATAATTATACATTAATAATGAATATTATGCAATAGCATTTTTCATAATTTTTTTTCGTAATTTTTGTTTTTCTAGGGCTTTTTGAGTATTTAAATACTTTATTTTTAAAGGAATAAACAAATATTATTCATATTCTGTCCCAAAATTTGCACATATGCTCAAAAATAAAATTTTTTAAAAAAGTGCTTGCATATTTATTGCATATAGTGTATACTAATAACAATTTATAAAAACGGAGGTCATATTTATGAAAATAGTACTTGCATATTCAGGCGGTCTTGATACGTCTGTTATAATCCCCTGGTTAAAGGAAAACTATGACGCAGAGGTAATAGCTGCCTGTATAAATGTCGGTCTTACAGACTATGAAACAAACGGACTTGAAGAAAAGGCTGTTAAGCAGGGCGCTTCCAAGATATATGTAGAGGACGTGAGAGAAGAGCTTATCACAGACTATATTTATCCTATGGTAAAGGCAGGCTGTGTATATGAGGACAAGTATCTTCTGGGTACTTCTATCGCAAGACCTCTTATTGCAAAGAAGCTTGTGGATATAGCAAAGAAGGAAGGCGCAGACGCTATATGTCATGGCGCTACAGGAAAGGGCAACGACCAGATAAGATTTGAGCTTACTATTAAGGCTCTTGCTCCCGAGCTTAAGATAATAGCTGCTTGGAGAGATGACAAGTGGACCCTTAAGTCAAGAGAAGATGAGATACAGTACCTTATCGACAGAGGAATAGAGGTCCCCATGAAGAAGGAGGATTCCTATTCAAGAGATTCTAACCTTTGGCATATAAGCCATGAAGGTCTTGATCTTGAGGATCCTGCAAATGAGCCTAAGTTTGACACTCTTTTAAAGCTGGGCGTTTCTCCCGAGCAGGCTCCCGATACTCCTACATATGTGGAGATAGGCTTTGAAAAGGGCGTGCCTGTTACACTTGACGGCAAGAAGGTAAAGCCTCTTGAGCTTATGAATTATCTCAACAAAATAGGCGGAGAAAACGGCATTGGCATTACAGACCTTGTAGAGAACAGAGTAGTAGGCATGAAGTCAAGAGGTGTATATGAAACTCCAGGCGGTTCAATATTATATGCGGCTCATAGGGATCTGGAGTATCTTTGCCTTGACAGAGCCACTACAGACTATAAGGAAACCGTAAGGGTAAAGTATGCAGACCTTATTTACAGAGGCGAGTGGTTCACTCCGTTAAGGGAAGCTCTTGCAGCCTTTGTAGACGTAACTCAGCAGTATGTTACAGGTACGGCTAAGCTTAAGCTTTACAAGGGCAATATTATAAGCGCAGGCGTTACTTCTCCATACAGTCTTTACAATGCAGAGCTTGCAAGCTTTACAACAGGCGAGCTTTATTCACACAAGGACGCAGAGGGCTTTATAAACCTTATGGGACTTCCGTTAAAGGTAAGAGCTATGATGCTTAGCAAAAATAAATAATTCTTGAAAGGGGAGTTCCGACGGGGATCTCCCTTTTTTAAGAGCAAAATATTGTCTTTTACACAAGGCAATTTACATAAATACACAAGTATGTACAGTTTTTGAATTTTGCTCTTGACAAAAAGAGACGCATTTGTTATACTCAATATGTTATGCCGCACGAATAGGTCCATAAGACGGAATTATCCGCACCAAACTCGGCGAGTCTTGAATAAGGAGGTGTACCCGAATGTACGCAATTATTGAAACAGGCGGAAAGCAGTATAAGGTAGCAGAAGGCGATGTTATTACTGTAGAAAAGTTAGGCGCAGAAGCCGATACTAAGTATACATTTGACAAGGTCGTAGCAGTATGCGACGGCGACAGCTATAAGTTTGGCTCAGATGCTTCTTCTGCAAGTGTAGACGCTACTGTAATTGGCGACGGTAAGGCTAAGAAGGTCATAGTTTATAAGTATAAGCCAAAGAAGGGCTTCCACAAGAAGAACGGACACAGACAGCCTTTCACTAAGTTAAAGATCGACAAGATCAACGCTTGATTTTAGAAAATGATAGAAGTAGCAATAAAAAGAGATGATAAGGACAGAATATCCTCAGTCAGCGTAAAGAATCACGGAGATCCCATAGTGTGTTCTGCCGTATCCATACTTTTGCTCAATACTGTAAACAGCATTGAAGCATTTACAAAAGCGCTTTTCAGCTTTGACAGCGCAGAGGAAGGCGGGGATTCGGTACTCACGCTGACGCATTATGACAGCGAAGGCAAGGCAGAGCTTCTTATGAACAGCCTTGTTCTGGGATATAAGTCTATTGAAGAAAGCTATAATAATGAAATTGTTGTGATCGATTAGGAGGTGCAAGAGATGCTTAGAATTAACCTTCAGTTATTTGCTCATAAAAAAGGTGTTGGTTCCACTAAGAACGGCCGTGACTCTGAGTCTAAGAGATTAGGCGCTAAGAGAGCCGATGGTCAGGTAGTAAGAGCCGGCAATATCCTTTTTACTCAGAGAGGTACTAAGATACATCCCGGTATTAATGTCGGCAAGGGCGGCAACGATACACTTTTTGCTCTTGTAGACGGTAGGGTCAAGTACGAGAGACTGGGTAAGACTAAGAAGCAGGTTTCAGTCTATCCTGTAGCTGAGTAATTATATTGTGATTAAACTGACCTAAATATTTTAGGTCAGTTTTTTTCTCCGATGATTTTGTTGATAAATGCCCAAATATACTTGATACATGGTCATTTTGTTTTCTTCGGGGAATATCTATAAAAGTTGTATATAATAATAAAGTTTGAAAGGAAGTGAAGGTATGTTTGTAGACAGAGCCAAGATCCATATAAAGGGCGGCAATGGCGGAAACGGCGCAGTTAGCTTCTACAGAGCCAAGTATATAACACATGGCGGGCCGGACGGCGGCGATGGAGGCAAAGGCGGCGATGTTATATTTGTTGCAGACGGAGATATGAATACGCTTATGGATTTCCGCTATAAAAGAATGTTCAAGGCATCTCCCGGAGCAGACGGAGGTAAGAGAAACTGTACAGGAGCAGACGGAGAAGATGTTATCATAAAGGTGCCTGTGGGTACTGTAATAAGAGAAGCCGAAAGCAACAAAATAATGGCGGATATGGCAGTAAGAGGACAGAAAAAAACCATTATTAAAGGCGGCAAAGGCGGCAAGGGCAATCAGCACTTTGCAACACCTACAAGACAAGCGCCTCGATATGCGGAAAGAGGAAGGACGTCAAAGGAATATGATGTCATACTGGAATTAAAGCTTATTGCCGATGTAGGGCTTATAGGCTTTCCCAATGTAGGAAAGTCCACAATACTTTCAATGGTGACAAATGCCAATCCCAAAATAGCAAATTATCATTTTACGACTCTTTCTCCTAATTTAGGCGTAGTCAGGAGCCGTTGGGGCGAGGATTTCGTAATGGCGGATATACCGGGACTTATAGAGGGCGCCAGCGAGGGCGTAGGCTTAGGTCATGAGTTTTTAAGACATGTTGAGAGAACTAAGGTATTTATACATGTGGTAGACGGCGCAGCCCTTGAGGGTACGGATCCTATTGACAATATAGAGAAGATAAACGATGAGCTGGAAAAATATAAGGAAGGTCTTTCAAAGCGTCCTACAGTCATAGCTGTGAACAAAATGGATATTCCCGAAGCTCAGGAAAATTATGAAAAAATAAAGGCTAAGTACGAGGGAGATACCGTTAAGGTGTTCCCTGTATCAGCAGCGTCAAACAAGGGTCTTGACGAAATGCTTTCAGCCGTAGCGCTGCTTCTGAAGGACTATCCTGAGGATATAATTTTTGAAGAGGACTATGAGGAATATGACGAGATGCCTGAGGACAGCACGCCGTTTACAATAGAGCAGTACAGCGAGCATTATTTTGTTGTGGAAGGCACAGGCGTTGAAAAGATGATGGGCTATACCAATATCGATACCGAGAAGGGCTTTGCCTTCTTCCAGAAATATCTGAGGGAGAAGGGCATAATAGCCGCTCTTGAAGAGAAGGGCATACAGGAAGGAGATACGGTCAAGATATATGACCTGGAATTTGAATTTTATCACTAAGAAGGGAGATATACTATGACAAGTAAGCAAAGGGCATTTTTGAGAAAAATGGCAAGCAGTATCACGCCTGTTGTTTCGGTAGGCAAAAGCAGCATAACTCCTGAAGTCGTACAGAGTATTTCAGAGGCTCTTGAAGCCAGAGAGCTTATAAAGGTAAACGTACTTGAAAATTGTCCCGATGATGTAAGATATGTTGCAGAAACATCGGGCGAAAGGGCAAGAGCTGAGGTGGTACAGGTGATAGGCAGAAAATTTGTACTCTATCGCCCTAAAAAGGATAAGCCTGTGATAGAACTGCCTAAGTAATATAAGCAATATTAACATATTTACTCATACCACACAAAAAGCCGCCGCATTATGATCAAAGATACATAATGCGGCGGCTTTTTAATACTACCTACATTTATGTGAGCAGTTTTCACAGCCGCAGCCGCAGCCACCCTTGCCGTTTTTCCTATCCTTTATCATTTTGGCTATTACAGATACTACAATTATAAGCAGTATCATACCTACTATAAAAGTCCCCATTTTGTGACCTCTTTTCTCAATCGGCTAATGCCGTTCTTTTAAATGTTACGCTGTCTTTATTCGGTCTGAAAAGAAGATACAGAATACCAAGTAAAACGATACCTGCCGCAATAGTGCCTATTCCAAATGCGCCTGTAGTAATAAATGTGCCGAATTGATATACGCAAAGTGAAACGGCATAGGCGAATACAGTCTGATAGCCTATTGCAAACCATGTCCATTTAGCAGAGTTCATCTCTCTTTTTATAGCGCCTATAGCGGCAAAGCATGGTGCGCAGAGAAGATTGAACACAAGGAAGGCGTATGCTGCCACAGGAGTATATGCGCCTGCAAGCTCACCCCATATTTCCGAACCGTCCTCAGCAACCTCTGCAAAGCCATAGAGTATACCAAATGTACCTACAACATTTTCCTTTGCTACAAGTCCCGTAATGGCGGCAACGGCTGCCTTCCAGTCGCCAAAGCCCAGAGGAGTGAATATCCATGCGAAGGTCTTGCCTATAAGGGCAAGTATGCCGTCGCTCAGATCCTCGACCATGCCGAAGCCGCTTTCAGTAAAGCCAAAGCTTGATGTAAACCATATGAATATAGTTGAAAGAAGTATTATTGTACCCGCCTTTTTGATAAATGACCAGCCTCTTTCCCACATACTCCTCAGTACATTTGAAACTGTAGGCATATGATATGCGGGAAGCTCCATAACAAAGGGAGCAGGATCGCCTGCAAACATTTTTGTCTTTTTAAGAATAATACCCGAAATAACTATTGCCGCTATTCCCACAA
>CANQBT010000070.1 GCA_947589405.1 uncultured Clostridia bacterium
CAAGCCCTGCCTTTCCGCATTCCTTTGGTTCATAACCCATTTCAATAAGCTTTTCTTTAACATATGCCTTAGTATTGTCCAAATCAAAACGCACTTCAGGATTTGAGTGTAAATAATGTCTGTATTCAATTAATTTGTCTTTGTTGTTTATTGCTTCTTCAAGTATATTTTTCATATCCTTCTCCTTACTGTAAAAAGGTTGTTGAATTAAATTTTTGTTTATATTAGTAGAATCGACCCTATCGGCAGCCCAACGCAGGCGTAATCTCAACTCAACGAAATGGTTGGGCTGCCACTTCCCCTTACGAAGGGGAAGCTTAGCTGGTTGTTTCCCAAAAGCTTTTATAGTGTTGTAAAAATTGGCTTTTCTAACTAACTTAAAAAATGAGCGGTATATACACGGAAGGCGTCCCTTCAGAGAAGGGAAGCTGTCAGCGCAACCAAAAACTGTGAATTAACACAGCCTTCAACTGCGCTGACTGAAGGGTCGACCTTACTTACCTAAACAAAAATTTATCAAAACCAAAAAGGAACTGCCGCAATAAATTTTTTAAATATTAGTGCGACAGCTCCTCATATTAATTTATGGATTACATGCCCATTCCCATGCCGCCTGCAGGCATAGCAGGTTCTTCTGTCTTTTCATCAGCTACAATAGCTTCTGTAGTCAGTATTGTAGATGCTACGCTGTTAGCGTTAAGAAGAGCGCTTCTTGTAACCTTAGTAGGATCGATTATACCGTCCTTTATCATATCAACGTAATTGCCTGTAAGTGCGTTGAAGCCATAGCCCTTCTTGCTTTCCTTTACGTTGTTTATTATAACGGCGCCTTCAAGGCCTGCATTTTCAACTATCTGGCGAAGAGGTGACTCAAGAGCCTTAAGTATAATGCCGGCACCTGTCTTTTCGTCACCGTCAAGCTTCTTGTAAACCTTTTCTACCGCATCTATACAATGGATATATGCAGAACCGCCACCGCATATGATACCCTCTTCAACAGCTGCCTTTGTAGCTGCAAGAGCGTCCTCCATACGGAGTTTCTTTTCCTTCAATTCCATTTCTGTAGCAGCGCCTACCTTTATAACTGCAACGCCGCCTGCCAGCTTAGCAAGTCTTTCCTGAAGCTTTTCCTTGTCAAAGTCAGAAGTTGCTTCGTCTATCTGAGCTCTTATCTGTGATATTCTTGCTGAAATGTCGTTCTTATCGCCTGCACCGTCTACAATGATCGTGTCTTCCTTAGTAATGGTAACGCTCTTAGCCTTACCCAGCATATCAAGAGTAGTTTCCTTAAGCTCTAAGCCAAGCTCGCTTGAAATAACGGTACCGCCTGTAAGAATAGCTATATCCTTAAGCATTTCCTTTCTTCTGTCGCCAAAGCCCGGAGCCTTTACAGCAACGCAGTTGAATGTACCTCTGAGCTTATTAACGATAAGTGTGGTAAGAGCTTCGCCCTCAACGTCCTCAGCAATAATAAGAAGCTTAGCGCCTGACTGAACTATCTGTTCAAGTATAGGCAGTATTTCCTGAATATTTGAGATCTTCTTGTCTGTAATAAGTATATATGGATTGTCAAGATTAGCGACCATCTTTTCCATATCGGTTGACATATAAGCTGACAAATATCCTCTGTCAAACTGCATACCTTCAACAAGCTCCAGCTCGGTATTCATGGACTTGGATTCCTCAACTGTGATAACACCGTCATTTGAAACCTTTTCCATAGCGTCTGCTATCATTGTGCCTATCTCATCATCGGCAGCTGAATTGGCTGCTACCATAGCGATATGCTCCTTGCCTGCGACCTTGCTGCTCATCTTCTTTATCTCTTCTACAGCAGCTTCTGTAGCCTTGCTCATACCCTTTCTCAAAATAATTGGATTAGCGCCTGCCGCAATGTTCTTAAGTCCTTCATGTATCATAGACTGAGCAAGAACTGTAGCTGTAGTAGTACCGTCACCTGCTACATCGTTAGTCTTTGTAGCAACCTCCTTAAGAAGCTGTGCGCCCATATTCTCCATAGGGTCCTCAAGCTCTATGTCCTTAGCGATAGTAACGCCGTCATTTGTAATAAGGGGTGTGCCATACTTTTTATCAAGCACTACATTTCTGCCCTTAGGTCCCAATGTTACCTTTACTGTATCTGCTAACTTATTTACGCCGATCTCAAGAGCTGCTCTTGCGTCAGCACCGTATTTAATAGTCTTTGCCATTTTTTATTACCTCCGTTAAACTCTGATTATTCCACAACAGCGAGTATGTCGCCCTGCTTTACAATTATATATTCTTCTCCATCGTTCTTTACCTCAGTACCTGCGTATTTGGAATATACGACCTTATCTCCTGCCTTAACGTCCATAGGAACAAGCTTACCGTCTACAACGGCGCCGGGTCCGACTGCAATGACCTCTGCTTCCTGAGGCTTCTCCTTAGACTGAGAAGTAAGTATGATACCTCCGGCTGTAGTTTCCTCTGCCTCAAGCTGCTTTAAAACAACTCTGTCACCTAATGGTCTTAAACTCATATTTCATATCCTCCTTGTTTTAAATAAATTTCTTTGTTATCACTCTTAACGGTTGAGTGCTAACCCATAAACATAATATACCACAGCAGTTAAACTTTGTCAAGAGTTTTTAATAAAGAAAATTACAAGTTTTAATATATCCATTTTTGTCCATATAAGTTTATTATGCTTGAAATTATACATTTAATTCCTAAGTTTTTTAATTATGGCGCAAAATGTAAAAAGAAAAGCGCAAATAACAAAACAAATAATTTATAATTGTGATATAATAAAAGCATAAAAAATATATAATACAAGGAGGTCATGCAAATGAAAAAATTATATTCCGTTATAATGGCAGCCATAATGACTTTTACGGTATTTTCAGCTGTTCCCTATGCTGAAGGCAATATCAATGTTGTTGTCAACGGCAATGCCATTGATTTTACCGGAGAACAGGAGCCTGTCATACAAAACGGAAGGACTCTTGTGCCCTTCAGAGCAGTATTTGAAAAATTAGGAGCAGATGTGAAATGGTTTGAGGATATTAAACTATGCGAAGCTACATACGGTCAGGTAACGGTAGGAATTGAAATAGGAAGTACAGATGTTACAATAGGCGATGGCGCTCATATCCCAAGCGATGTTCCCGCTCAGATAATAAACGGCAGAACAATGGTTCCGCTCAGGGTTCTTTCAGAAAGCATAGGCGCTCAGGTGGAATGGGACAGCAATACAAAAACCGTTACCGTAAACGCTCCCGAGAATAAAGGAGATGCTCCCGGATCTGTTGAATACGAAATGGGTAAAGGCGGCGGAAACAATATGGACAGCGACTTCATGATTGACTATGAATATCCTGTTGTTACCTCTGTATACACAATGGCCGATAAGCTTAACGAAAATATATTTAACGATATATTTAATGCTGTTGACGAAACTCTGAGCACATACAGCGGCGACAAGAAGCTGCTCAATGTTGATTGCAACGTGACCGTCAACGATTCCGGCATATTTTCACTTCAATATCTTATAGACGGAGAGCTTTTCTATGAAGCTACCTACGGTATTATAAACGGAAGTAAAATAGATGACGATACTGCCATGTATATTATGGCAGGACCTGAAGAGCAATAATTTTTTGCCGGAGAGTGTACATATATAATCAAAAGAAGCTATCGTAATAAAGATAGCTTCTTTTGATTTATGATATTATCTTTGCAACATCGCCTTTTTTACACAACATGGGCTATATTTATAAGAAGCAGCCATGAAAGTCCATAGTATGTTATTACCGCAACAAGGTCATTGACCGTTGTGATAAGCGGACCTGATGCAACAGCCGGATCTATTTTTATCTTATGAAAGAACATAGGAACAACAGTTCCCACAAGACTTGATATTACCATAGCCATAACAAGAGATATGCCTACACAGCCGGATACAGAAAAAGCATAACTCCAGCTGTTGCTTTTGAATATACCTATATATATGCCTATAAACAAAAATGCTATACTGCTTATCAAAAGGCCGTTGCAGAAGCCGATCCTTATCTCTTTAAACACAAGCATCAGCTTTTGCGCAGGCTTAAGGTTTTCATCCATGAGTACACGTATCGTTACGGCAAGTGACTGAGTTCCCACATTTCCTGCCATATCCAGTATCAAGGACTGAAAGCAGACAACAAGAGCGATCTGAGCGACCACATTTTCAAACATACCTACTACACCCGATACTCCTATACCAAGAAAAAGAAGAATTATAAGCCAGGGCATTCTTTTTTTCATACTTTGCAAAAGAGTTTCGTCCAGATCCTCCTCAGCTGTAAGACCTGCCAGCTTTGCATAGTCGTCGCCTAATTCTTCGTCCAAAACCTCTGCAATATCCTGAGCGGTTATTATTCCCAATATTTCCATTTTATCATTTAACACGGGAAATGAATCTTCGGCATAGTCCATTATCCTATCAATATTTTCGCTTATAATATCATGGTCCATAAGATAGGGATAAGAAGTACTCATAAGAGGCTCCAGCTCTGTATATTCCCTTGCCGTTATAAGGTCCTTAAGATCAAGCGCTCCATAATATTTATTATCAGAATCGCATACGTAAAGGGTTGAGATATTGTCATTTTTCTCTGCCTGAGCCACAAGGGCCTTCATAGCTGCTTTTACTGACATATCCTTCTGTATTACAATAAAATTGGTAGTCATTATACTTCCTATTTCATCATCGTCATATGACTGTATGAGCTGTATGTCTGCGCTTGTTTCTTCGTCCAGAAGCTTGGAGATCTGTTCCTGCACCTCATCGTCCATTTCTTCAAGAACATCTACAGCATCATCAGAGTCCATATTCTCAATAATTTTTGCTGCATTTTTTATGTCAAGCTCTTTGAGATATTCCTCTGCGTCCTCAAGATATACATATATTTCAGAAATCTTTTCGGGACCAAGAATTTTATACAATCGTACTCTTTCTTCTTCTGTCAGCATTTCAAAAGCATCGGCTATATCGTTTTCGTGGTAGTCCTCAATATATTCCTTAAGTCTGCTTTCTTCTAAATTACTTCTTATTAAGCTGACAAGCTCCTCTGCATAGTTGTGTTCATTTGAAATTTGTTTCTCCATAATAACACTCCTTTCGCAGTTATATTTCCATTAACATATCCTGCCGTATATATGAATTTGTTAAAATTCAACTGTTTCGCTGTTTTCAACAGCCTTGTCAATAAGGGCGTCAAGCCCTTCTATTTTTCTTTCAATAGCCTCTATAATACTTTTCTTAGGCTTTGTTTCAGGGTGCTTTGCCACAAAGACGGTACAGCAGTCCTCATAGGGTCTTATGGATATGTCAAATGTGCCAATATCCGTTGCAATGTCAACAATATCCTGCTTATCCATAGAGCATAAGGGTCTTAAAACAGGAATTGACGCTGCGGAATCTATAGCATATATAGCCTCCATTGTCTGGCTTGCCACCTGTCCTATACTGTCACCTGTTACAAGTGCATGGCTCTTGTTACCTATGGCGATTTTTTCTCCTGCCTTAAGCATTGCTCTTTTCAAAAGAATAGTCATTTTTTCAGGCGGCGTATGCTCATATATACAAAGCTGTGTTTCGGTAAAGGGTACTATATGCAGCTTTATGCTGCCTGTAAATGCGGAAAGCCTTTCTGCCAAGTCCATTACCTTCTGTTTTGCTCTTTCTGAGGTATAAGGCGGTGAATCAAAATATACCGCTTCTATCTCAACGCCCCTTCTGGCAGTAAGAAAAGCTGAAACAGGGCTGTCTATACCGCCGGATAAAAGCACCGTTGCCTTACCGCTGGAACCGTAGGGCAGCCCTCCGTAACCCTTTATAAGCTTGCTGTATATATAGGCGTTGTTCCTCAGCTCTACCATAAGCTGTATTTCAGGGTCGTGTACATCTACCTTAAGATCGTCTATATTGTGAAGTATATATCCGCCTACATCTGCGCTTATTTCATTTCCTGTCATTGGGTATCTCTTGTCAGAACGTCTTGTTATTACCTTAAATGTAACACCGCCGTTGGGAAAATGCTCTTTAAAATGCATAAGGGCGTGCTTTCTAAGGCTCTCTATGGACTGATCCTCAAATTCTATGCCGGGACATACTGCCGTGACTCCAAGTATATTTACTACTATGGGAATGACCGTATCATAGTCAAACTCTCCCTCTTCGTTTACAACAAGTATTCTGCCCTGTTCCTTATATACCCTGTAGCCCGGATATTTATCCAATCTTTTTATAATAGTTTTTATAAGGCGGTTTTCAACAAGGTATCTGTTCTTGCCCCTCATTGCGATCTCGCCGTATTTTACAAGAAGTACATTTTTCATATTGATTTCCTATCTCGGTATGAATCTCCTCAGAAGCGGTACGTTTTTAATAAGGCTTTCAACGACAATTTCGGCTTCTTCAACAGTATTGTCTGCCGAAAAGCTGAAACGCACAGCGCTTGCACCTCTGCCCTCTGTTATATAATCCACTATTTTTTTCTTTTCCTTAGCTCTTGAAGAACAGGCTGAGCCTGTGGCAACATAAATTTCTTCGCTTTCAAGAGCATGTAAAAGGACCTCGCCCTTAACGTTTTTAAAACTTAAATTCAATATATAAGGACTGCCCTTCTCAGCATCGCCGTTTACATACACATCTTCAAGCTTATTGGTGATATGCATAAGTGTATTTTTAACTTCCGATACCCTTTTATAATTACTCTCCATATTTTCAAGAGCAATTTCAACAGCCTTTCCCATTGCCGCTATGCCGTAGGTATTTTCGGTTCCGGGTCTGAAGCCCTTTTCCTGACCTCCGCCAAAGTGGAGATTATTTACTCTCAGACCGTTTTTTATATACATGGCACCTATGCCCTTAGCAGAGCATATTTTGTGACCGCTCATAGTTATAATATCGGCGTACCTGCTGTTTATAGGGTGCTTGCAGAATGCCTGTACGCAATCTGTGTGGAAAACGCATTGGGGATTCTTATTTTTTATGACGCTGTATATTTTTTCAATATCCTGTACAGTACCAACCTCATTATTTACATACATTATGCTTACAAGTATGGTGTTCTCATTTACAGCATTTTCAAGCTCGTCAATGGGAACATAGCCCTTGCTGTCCACGTCCAGAGTCACTATTTCAAAACCCCGTCTTTCAAGCTCCTTAAAGCTGTCCGTTACGGAAGGGTGCTCTATATTCATCGTTATAACTCTTTTGCCCCTGCGCTTATATGCTTCGGCAGCGCCTAATATGGCAGTATTGTTTGCTTCGGTACCGCCGCTTGTGAAATATATTTCATCGGGATCCGCCTTTACGGCAGAAGCAATTATTTTCCTTGCCCTTGTAATTTCCTTCTCTGCCTCAAAGCCAATGCTGTGAAGCGATGAGGGATTGGCAAAGTTTTTATTCATAAATTCATACATATATTCCATAACCTGCTTCGACATTTTGGTTGTAGAAGCATTGTCAAAATATATCACGATAGCTCCTCCAGTTCGTATAAAAGTATAACAGAAGCAACAAGGCCTGCCGTTTCTGTCCTCAGTATTCTTTTTCCAAGTGTGACGGAAACAATACCCTTTGATACTGCATATTCGATCTCCTTTTCCGAAAATCCGCCCTCAGGGCCTATGAATATGCCTATTGTTCTTCCTCTAAAATTTTTGATAAAGCCTTTAAGCATACCTTCCCTTTCCTTTTCATAGGGAATTATTGCACCGTCAAGTTCGACAGCTTCATCAACGGCAGCGTAAAAATCCATAATACCGCTGACCTTCGGTATTTTACCTCTTCCGCATTGCTTTGCGGCAGACTCGGCGATCTTGTTCCAACGGACAAGCTTCTTATCTTCTTTGCCATCTAATTTCACAACGGTATGCTCGGTATTCACAGGCACTATTCTGTCTGCGCCTATTTCAATACATTTCTGTATCACAAGCTCCATTTTGTCAGACTTGGGAAGCCCCTGATAGAGAGTTATCTTTATATCAGGCTCGCTGTTATTTGTAAATATATCGACTATATTTGCCGTTACGGTCTTTTTGTCTATGGCAGTTATTTCACATTGGTAATCTCTGCCTTCGCCGTCGCATACCGTGATCATATCTCCGAGCCTTCCCCTCAGCACGCTGCCTATATGCCTTGCATTATCCCCTTCAAGAGTAACTGTATGGTCATTTATACATTTGCTTTCTACGAAAAATTTAGGCATTGCTTACTCCTTTACAGATGTGATACACACCCATTCGTCCTTTGTATTTGTGCTTATTACCTTAAGTCCGCACTTGTCAAGTGCTGCATACACATCTTCAATCCTGTCCTTTATAATACCCGAAGCTATGAACACACCGCCCTTTTTAAGCTGCTTCGGCACAACAGGGCTTATGGCGCATATAACGTCGGCAATTATATTTGCCACAACAATATCATACTTATCATAGCCTATTTCGTCCTGTAATTTCTTGTTATCTACTACATTTCCGCTTGTGACATAGTACTTATCTCTGTCCACGCCGCTAAGCTCAGCATTTTCATAGGCGGTCTTTATTGCATTGGCATCTATATCCACAGCAAATGCGCTTTTTGCTCCCAATAAAAGAGCTACAACAGAAAGTATTCCGCTGCCGCAGCCTAAGTCCGCCACAACAGAATTTTCATTTACATACTTTTCAAGCTCCAGCATACAAAGCTGTGTTGTCTGATGAAGTCCCGTACCGAAAACATGACCGGGATTTATATTGAAAACCACCCTGCCTTCTGGATTGTCGACCTTTTCCCATACAGGCTTTACAAGTATTCTTTTGCCTACATTAAAGGGCTTGTAATAGTCCTTCCATTTATTCAGCCATTCCTCGTCATTGAGATTTGATACGGTTTCTATTTCAAGTCTGCCTAAGTCAATACCTATATCCATAGACTTCAAATTGTTTATGGCGTCCTTTATGTGAAGCAATATCTCTTCTCCATATGGATTATCGCTTACATATACGGTTATTTTGGTCTCGCCTATAGGCTTGTTAAGCAATTCTTCATCAACATAGTCCCAGTACTGTGAGCTTGTATTGAGAAAATCCTTAAGCTCGTTGTCGTCCTCCACCTGTATTCCTGTTACACCCGTTTCAAGCAAGGCTGCCGTCACAGGCTCTATGCCTTCGGTAGTGGTATATATCTTCACTTCTGTCCATTCCATATAAATTCCTCCTAGACAAATCAACACAATATTATTATAATTATAACAGATATGTAAATAAATTACAAGAATAAGAGGACTGCATAAATGAGCAAAAAATATACGGATATTGAACTGGAAATAAATAATATAGAGTTTCCCAACAAGGGTATCGGAACATTCAATGATAAAAAGGTGATAGTCAAAAATACAATTCCCGGTCAGAAGGTCATAGCCGATATAAAGAAAAAGAAAGGTCAGTATGAAGGCAGACTTAAGGAAATAAAAAAAAGAGCAGATTACGAAATTAATCCACTCTGCCCTGCCTTCGGTATGTGCGGCGGCTGTACATATCAGAACATAAGCTATGAAAAGGAGCTTGAAATAAAGCAAAAAACCGTTCTTGACCTCCTTGAAAAGGGCGGAATATCAGGCTTTGAATTTATGGGTATAAAGGGAAGCCCCTGTACGGAATGCTATAGGAATAAAATGGAATTCAGCTTTGGTGACAATGGTATCGATGGTAAGCTTTGTCTTGGCATGAGAAAGAGAAACAGCTATTACGAAGTGGTAAATGCCGATGTGTGTCGTATTGTACACGAAGATATAAGAAAAATATTAAGTACAGTACTTGAATTTTTCAGAAAAAGCGATGAAACATTTTATCACAAGACAAGGCATACGGGAAGCTTGCGCCATCTTCTTGTAAGACGAAGTCATTTTACAGAGGAGATAATAATAGGACTTGTAACCACTTCAGAATTTAAAATCGATACAACTCCGCTTATCAACGCCCTTCTCTCCATTGAACTCAAAGGAAAAATAAAGGGCATAAGCCATATTATAAATGACGGTGTGGCAGATGTTGTAAGAGCGGATAAAATGATACAGCTTTACGGCGAGGAATTTTTCATGGAAAAGCTTCTGGGACTTGATTTCAGAATATCCGCTTTTTCATTTTTCCAGACTAATTCAGCAGGAGCAGAGGTACTCTATTCCACAGTAAGAGAATTTGCAGGAAGCAAAAGCAACAATGTCATATTCGACCTCTACTGCGGAACAGGCACTATTACTCAGCTTATGAGCCCTAATGCAAAAAAGGTAGTGGGAATAGAAATAGTTGAAGAGGCTGTGAAGGCAGCTGAAATGAACACAAGGCTCAACGGCATTTCCAATTGTGAATTTATAGCGGGAGATGTACTTAATATGGTTGATAAGCTTGAAGATAAGCCGGACCTTATTATACTTGATCCTCCCCGTGAAGGGATCCACCCCAAAGCCATACTCAAAATAATAAACTTCAATGCCAATAGACTCATTTATGTCAGCTGTAAGGCAAGCTCTCTTGCAAAGGATCTGAATGTATTTGAAGAAAACGGGTATAGGGTAGAAAAAATATGCTGCGTGGATATGTTCCCCGGAACATATCACGTTGAAACGGTGTGCCTGCTGACTAGACAAAGTCTTTAAATTCGCAATAAATAAAGGGTTGTCACGATAAAAAGGCATTCGTGACGACCCCTATGTTTTATTTCAGATTTTTATTAAAGAAATCTTCTATTTTATCAAAAGGTAT
>CANQBT010000071.1 GCA_947589405.1 uncultured Clostridia bacterium
GCGACTGCGATTTCCGCCTGTATCGGAACGGTACTGATAGGGCTTCTGGCGAACCTTCCGCTGGCACAGGCATCTGCCATGGGCTCCAATGCTTTCTTTGTCTATACGGTATGTTTCGGCTTTGGATTAAGCTATGCCAATGCCCTGGTACTTATTCTGATTGACGGCATACTGTTCATACTGCTTACGGTAACAGGACTGCGAAAGAAAATATTTGAGGCGATCCCCACATCGGTAAGGGTGTCTATCCCTGCAGGAGTCGGACTGTTTATTGCCTTTATCGGTCTTAAGGATTCCGGAATAGTGGTTGCGGATCCCTCTACATATGTCAACCTTGCATCCTTCAACATTCTATTCGGAAATGTGGCGTGGAAGGATATTATGCCAATACTTGTCACACTTTCCGCTTTAACTGCGATTGCGGTTCTGGCATGCAGGCGAGTAAAGGGCGCTGTGCTCTGGGGCATACTTGGAGGAACGATTCTGTACTATATTCTTGGCTTTACCGTTTCAGGATTTTATGAAGGTTTTACAGATAATCTGAATTTTAATCCCTTTGCGGCATTCGGAGACTTTGGCACACAGGCATTTGGCAGAGTTTTTACGGAGGGCTTTGATTTTTCGCCATATCTGGCAGAGCACAGCAGAACGGAGCTTGCCATATTGATCGCGACTACTGCCCTTGCGTTCTGTCTGGTGGATATGTTTGATACCATAGGCACACTATATGGAGTCTGTGCCAGAGGAAATATTCTGACCGAAGAGGGTGAAGTACCCAACATAGATAAGGCAATGCTTGCGGACGCCATAGCCACCACCTGCGGAGCAGTCTGCGGTACATCTACGGTAAGCTCTTATGTGGAGGCTTCCACAGGCATCGCAGAGGGCGGAAAGACAGGCATGGCTGCTATGGTAACAGGAGCGCTGTTTTTTGTCAGCATGTTTTTAAGCCCCATCGCAATGCTTGTACCGAGCTGTGCCACATCGGCGGCACTCATATATGTAGGGATCATGATGATGAACTGCGCCAGAAATATAGATTGGCTTAAAACAGAGGACGCAGTCCCGGCGTTTCTTACTTTATCAATGATGCCTATGACCTACAATATTTCTTACGGCATTGCCTTCGGCGTGATTTCTCATGTGCTTATCAGCGTGTTTACCGGAAAGGCAAGGAACGTAAAAGCAGGAACATGGGTAATAGCGTCACTCTTTACCCTCATGTTCTTTGTGACGCATTAATAAAATAGCAATGCTTTTCGACTGTTATACATGCGGCGTTGATCTTGGGTAGTGCAAGATGCAAAGCTTCATAAAAGAGAATGGTCGTATTCACAAATACAGCGATGTATTTACAGAATTCAATCTATATGTGTAGTTAAAAAAGCAAAGTTGTTTTTTTTGCAGGAAAAATTATCTGAGGATAAGGTCAATATGTTTTTCAGATCGGCATAAATTTTGCCGATGATATGGAAAAGAAAACGATAGGCAAGAAATCATGGATCGAAGATCATGATAAGTACTTTTCTTTTATAAGTGAGCATGGAAGAAAGCCCTCACGTAAGGACGAACAGGGATCTAAGCTCTATAATCGGGAAAGAAATCAGATACATAGGTTAAAGATCGGTAAATTGACCGACAGTCAGGTGCTGATGCTTGAAAAGCTGGGCTTATAGAAAGAGAGAATTAATAAGTATATACTCAGAAAAATAGGCTTAATTGCATGACACCTATGGAATATCATGAATTTCTTAAAACTGTATAATATATAAACAGTAAGTCAAGACCTTCGGCTCAGGCCGATGGTCTTGACTAATTGAAAATATATTTATAAATTGAGCTTAATATTATCAATTAAATTGTTAACATTACCTTCATTTTTAATTATACAAATATTATTTATCTCTATTCCAAGTTGTTTTTTATTCTTTTCATTACATCATTTTCATTATATTTTTCTTTATTCCAAAATGCACAATATATCATTTTTTATGTAAATCCTTATCCTCAACATCTCCCAAAGAATAATATTTTCTTACAGTATTTTTGAAAATTTTTTTAAGCTTGTGCTATTATTTCTGAATAAAAAATTCTTTTTATATTTATCTGCAAATTCTTCAATAATTTTATCCAACTGTTCATATAATTCCTCACGTTTTCTTAAAAGCGTGTTTACAGTAAATGTACCACCATCTGATAATCCGTAACATACTTCTGCACCCGCCCCAAACAACACATATTATTTCTCTTCATTATTATCAGCCATATATGTCCTCCATATTGTACAAATTTTAATTTATGCATCAAAGAATTGTATAACTCAATATGTGTATTAAAAAATATCAAAAATTCAATAATATTCGATGCAATTAATTATTTTGATGTTGAATCTGTTACAACTAAATGTGGGCATTTTTACATGTAATAAATAAAAGACGGTTGGCAGTTTCTTACGCCTATAATTTCATCACATTTTCTGATCAGAATATTTTTGACCATAGCTTCATTACAAAATCACAGATATATACTCATGTTTCCTTGAGAAAACAAAAGGGAATAATAATAAAAAACAATCCGAAAAACACTCTAAGTATTTAAATTCTATTAACACTTTAAAGATTTTAATTATAATAAAGTCTTGATTTTTATAAAGATTTGTAATATAATGGGATAAAGGATAACTTAGAATTATGTTCATGGAGGAAAACTAATTATGGACATACAAGCAATTAAAAATTTACTTGATCAACCACAAGATACCTTTTCGGTAACTGTTGTAACTAACCATTTTTATATAGCAACAGGTAGAGAATATTTTAAATCAATAAAAAACAAACAATGCCATATTTGTAATAATGTAGATGCAATAGCTTTTTTAGAACCTATTATTCAATGGATTAGTAAAAATATACCAGATATTTCGAAATTGTTTGATTCATTATTAAATGGAGGGAAAATGAATTTAGCTAATGCTATATCAGTTCTCAGTAAATTATTTTCCCCTGAAACACATACTGCAGTAGGACCTAATATAATAGACCCAATTATAATTTATGAAGCAAATGTTTCAGTAAAGCAAATAGAAAAAATAGTATCTTTACATAAAAATTGCTTTTTTAAGCCTTTAATTATAATTGTTCTTCGTGATAATGATATAGAGAGAGCCAAGAAAATTTTAAGTAATTGTCCTAATAACATAATAGTGCGTTTAATAGGAAATAATTGCCGGTGTGAAGATTACAGAATAATTAATACTGGTGCAGACAATATTGATGATTTTATCGATGCATATTCAAGACAAAGTTTTAGCACCTGTTCTAATACAAAAAAGAATATAATCTTTAATTCAAAGTATATGGACAATCCTATTTTAAATGATTTGACAGCACCTATTCTTAAAGTTAGGTCTGATTTTTTAGAAGATAAAAAAGATTATATGGTTAAAGAACAAATTGATAGTATTTTTTTAAGAATTTTATCTTTTGAATTAGAAACATCATCAAATAGCAATGATCATAAATTACTACAATGCTTTAAGTGTATGGCTCTGTTGTTTAATATATATTGCACAGATAAAGGTAATGGTTTAAATGAGGCTTTTAATTTAGCAACTCAGTTAGATAATGATATATTAAAAGCTCATGTTTATAGATTTTCACACTATTCAAACGTCTCTATGAATGAGAAAGAAAACTTGTACGCGCAAGCTATTGATATTTTTAGAAAAAATCAAATTTCAGATCATGCAGCTTACTGTGAAAATAATAAATTAGTTTTGTCTTACTATACAGACCATGTCTCCTCAAAAACATTTAATGAATTACTTATACGTGCACAAGAAGAAGTACCTGGATTAGTGGGTATGCCTATAATAGCAAGTAATACAGGCACCGCATACTTATATAATGCAAATTTTGAACAAGCTATAGATATATACAATAAATATATACCGGTTGCTGTCGATCAAAAATCTCAACAATTTGGCATGAAATGTAACAAAGAAATTGCAAGGGCTTTAAACAATGATAAGGTAGATGAAGAAACCTTATTAAGACTTAAAAATTCGATTTTATATTCTTTTGGTGACTCTAATATCCCTTTTATTACTGCTAATCTTTTAGCAAATTTAGTTGGCATTGCAGTTTTACAAAAACAAATGAATGTTATTCCTGAAATACTAGATAATAATACTCGTACTATTTTTCATAAAGCTTTATTTGATTATAAATTAGGAACAGGATCTCTTGTGTATCAACTAAATGTACTTAATAAAAAAAGCAATAACTGTTATCCAATTGATGAAATTTGCCAACATCTTCCCAAATCAACATCTGTTATTCAAGGTAAAAGAAAAGCATTTATTGAAACATGGGGTTTAAACCCTACTATTCATAATGCATGGCTGTAGATAATTGCATTATTGAGTTTGCCAAAATAAATCCAACATACGTTGTGGTTTTTATAATACTCTTATACGCAATTAGTACATTATGCCATTCTGAGTGCTTATGAATATGTTCAAAAGAATTTAAGAAATTAATTCCTTCTTTAATTGTTGGAGTAGGATTAATTTCCATAAAATATATTTCATCAGGGGTTATACCACAACTCTGATATTGCTGCAATTTTTGTGTATTGTCACATTTGATGCGACAATCAATACGGCAAAATGTCTTAATATTAAATTTTTTTGCAACATCAACGAGAAGTTTTTTTGCATTTTTATCTAAATTAATGTTTTGTTTAACATAACCACTATGTTTTGATTTTGCCTCTGCTCCTAAAAACCATGAAAAGTCATTTGAGTTCGGCATATACATAATTGAGGGTAACGTATCCAGCTGTTCTTTAAGTGGATTAAATAATATGGGTGTAGTTACATCAAAACCATTTATAAACTCTTGACATAATATGTTTTCATTGCTATTTGAATTTGTACTGCTTACATAAACACCCTCACTACTTCCAAAATTTATTGGTCTGTTAATGAATTTATTTGTAATAACCTTATCTTTTGGAGCTTCTTCGGGTATTAATATTCCCACTTCTTTTGCAATATAATTTGAAAATCGTTTGTGTTCTCCTAATAGTGTTGTAACTGAATCGCACGGGATACATGGTATTTCAAGAAATGCACATACAGAAGGAACTAAACCGGCTACAGACAAGTTTTTATTACCGGCATTTAAGTTAATGACATAATCAATCTTTGGAAGCGTTCTGTCCATTGCTTTATAAATAAATGTAGCAACATCAATAATGTATGGAATACAACGTAATTCCTGAATTGCCATAAGCCATGCAGATATAACATCACTTTTCCAAACATCATAATGTTTAAATCCCTTTGCAGATTCCGCTTCAAATATATAGACTATTGCTATTGTTTTACCATAAATTTTTTTTATTTCTTCTATATACCTTTCGGTGGTCATATTGATCCCTCCAACAAATTAGAGATAATTCTAAGTTATCCTTCATTACAAATCCCATGACCACACTTAAACTTCACATATACAATCTAATAGAAATAGGATATCGATATTACATACAGATAATGCTTGAATTTAAAAATAACAGTAATATATGAAAGTCACAGGGATATAACACAGCTGCCTGTCTTTATTGCAAACAGAACAATTCCTCCTGTAACGATAAGAGCTGAGCTAATAAATGCGGAGGATAGGAGATATGTTGATATTGAGGTGCCAAAGAGCAGGAGCATATTGTCATACCAAGCGGCAAAGATTCTGAGACTGAAATAGAATACGACCTTTTCAGAATATCTGTTCCAGATTTTAGTAAGAGTGCTTTCAAAGAAGCTCTTGTAAATGCATTTTGCCATAGAGATTATACTATGTCGGGTGCGGTAAGGGTCTTGCTTGATGACGATGGTCTTACTATAAGTGATCCGGGTGATTTTTGGCTTACAGGCTCTCAGATATTCAGACTCATGAAGGGTGTACAGGAGTCTTTGGCAGGCAGAATTGCTATTCTGCATCTGTCCTCCTTATCACAGCAGGCGCTATGAGCGGCACTCTTGTTGAGAACTATGTTATAAGTGAAATCATAAAGAGCTATCATAATTCAGGACTTGAGCCTTATATATATTATTACAGGGATAAGGACGGAAAGGAAATAGATATTGTCATGGAAAGAGACGGTATTCTGTATCCTGCCGAAATAAAAAAGACTGCTATGCCGGATAAAAGGCTTACGAGAGTATTTAATGTACTGGATAAACCGCCTATACAGAGAGGAATAGGCGCTGTAATTTGTATGAGTGATAAGCTGAGTGCCTGTGACAGCAATAATCTTATTGTACCTGTAGGTATGATGTAAAACATCGGCTGATATGTGTAAACGGTCAACCATACTTTTGTTGCTTATTTAAATAGCCGATTTAAAATGCGCTTTTTTAGATTCCGAACATATTTCTACAGTATCATAATAGTTTAAAAAACTTTGCTCGTTATCTCTGAATTCCGCCTTCATTAAAAATGCGTAAAATATGCAAAAATGCATATATATGCAGTATAAACAACAGCTGCGACGGCCCTTCAAATATACTTGTCCGCTTATTGAGATCATATATGGTCTGCTGCTTCGGACAAGAATTTTTGCTTGATTTCCGTTAGCTTATATGTTACTATTATTTTATGGGAATGAAGAGTTGTCATGAATAATGATTTGTTTAAAAACCTTGTATATTTATTGTATATTTATAAGAGGAAAAGGAGGTAATCAATGACAGAATTAAAACGAAACGGAAATATTATAAACAAAAAGTTCATGGAATATTTTTTGCCTACGGTGCTTGTCTCTTTGGCAAATAATATTGCCGTTATAGTGGACTCCATAATAGTGGGAAATATGCTGGGAAGCGTGCCAATGGCAGCTATAAATGTGCTTGTGCCGGTCAATCAGCTGTATTTTTCCACGACGATACTGTTCGGCGTCGGTGCGTCAACGCTTATTTCCTTTGCGAAGGGCAGAAACGACAAGGAAGCCGCCGATACTGCGTTCACGACGGCAGCGCTCCTGCTTGTGATTTTAAGCGCAGCGTTTATGATATTGCAGTTCGCATTTTTAAACAAGATCGTGTATCTGCTTACGCCTATAGAAACGCTGAGAAGCGAGCTTCTGAAGTATTATATACCGTTTATTATCGGAACGCCCTTTTCGCTTTTGCTGCCCAGCGCAGTACATTGCATACGGAGCGACGGCAGACCGAAATTCGCATCAAATCTTATAATCATATCAAATACCATAAATCTTGTTATGGATATTGTACTTATGGGACCTTTTAAAATGGGCATAGCAGGCTCTGCAACAGCTACGGTCATAGGAAATGTTATTGCATTTGGCATTATGCTCACTCATTTTAAAAGCAATAAAAACACACTTCATTTTAATTTTTCTTCAGCTCTCTCTCCCAAAAAACTACTCAAGGAATGTATATCTCTTTTCACTACGGGAATAGCAGGCGCATTAGGCACTATGCTTATTACCGTAACGGCCTTTTACATGAATACTGCCATACAGAATGCAGGCGGACAGGAGGGCATGGTTTCCATGTCCGTAGTATCAAACTGCCAGGTATTTATTTCTGCATTTGTAGCGGGAGCGTCACAGACAATGACGCCGATAGTGAGCACACTTTTTGGAGAGAGCGATACTGTCGGTATAAAATACGCCATGAAGCGTGCAATTCTGGTGCTTCTTATTGCGGCGGCAGCGATCACGCTTATTATTGAGCTGATCCCTGTGCAGGTCGCACGGCTTTTCGGAGAAAAAACTCCGGCAGAAATGGCGGTTATAGTCCCGGCGCTTCGCATAAGCGCACTATCATTTATAGGAATGTCAATGTCGTTTTTATTCATGTACTATTTCACCGCAATGCAGCGCAAGACCATGTCGCTTATCGTTTCAATAGTCAACGGCATTGTTCTTACAATACCCTTTGCATACATACTGGAACGTCTTTTCGGCATAACGGGATTATGGATAACCTCCTGTGCGGCTCAATACGGAACGTGGCTCGTGATAGCGGCTATGATCATCGTATCGATCGCAAAATCAAAGGGCAGATACAAGGATATATTCCTGCTTGACGAGGCGGACGAGCTGCTTTCCTTCTCCGTAAGATCAGATACTGATGTATCGGAAATAAAATCGGCTGTCGCAGATAGGATAACGGACGGAAGCAAAGCTGCCGAAGCCGTGTCGGAGCTGCTTGCCTTTGTGAGCAAAAACGATAAAAGCGCCGAAAACGATATACGTATAAAGTATGAGGACGGCGCATATGTCATAATGCTCCGCAATAACGGAGCTGAAATTGACGAAAGCAAATTCAATGGCAGATATAAAAGCCTTGAGCACACCGTTGTGTTGGGTATGAATCAGATAAAAGAAATAATATAGTGAGGTAAAAGCATGAAAACTGAAATAGATTTAATAGCCGAATCAGTTGCAGAAGCACGGGATATGAAGGAATATCCTCTTACACCCAGCCAGATGGGCGTATATCTGGCTTGTATGCATAATCCGAGCGGACTGATGTATAACTCTCCTCTTTGCTATACTTTTGATAAGGGAGCCGTTGATATCAATGCTCTAAGATCCGCTGTTGAAAGGGCAGTCAAAAACCATGAAGGACTGCGCTTTTACATTGATGCTTCAGGCGGAGAGCCTGTTATGAAGCCTCGTGAGGTCAAGGTTGACATTCCTGTCATAAAGGCTTCCGAAAGTGACCTTGAAAAGCTTAAAAATGACTTCGTGAAGCCCTTTGATCTGGAACACGACTATCTCTTCCGCTTTGAGATAATAGAAACAGAAACGAAAATGTGCTTTCTGACGGACTACCACCATATCGCAGTTGACGGCACGTCCTTTTCCGTTCTCTGCGGCGAGATCTCAGCCCTTTACTCAGGCGGAGATATTGAGCCTGAGGAAATAGGTCAGTTTGGGTTATCTGTATATGAGGAAAAATTTACGTCTACTCCGGAGTATGAGGCAGCCCATAAATATTATGAAAACATATTCGCGGGACTTGAAACAAATTCAATGCTTGTTGCGGACATGAACGAGGACGAAGCTGCTGCGGACAAGCCCTGCCGTGAATTCAGGCGTATACTGCCGAAGGATATATCTGTGGAAAAGGTTGACGCATTTATAAAGGAAAACGGATTGACCGAAAACACGCTTTTTCTCGGCGCTGTCGCATATGCGGCGGCAAAGTTTACCGCTCAGGAGGAAGCGGTAATATGCACCGTCAACCACGGCAGACACGACCAACGCATGAGAATACAGTCGGCATGATGATACGAACTCTGCCCCTTTACATAAAAATCGATGAAAACGACAAGGTCGCCGATTATCTTGCAAGCGTTCGTTCCGCTCAGCGCAGCGCAATAAAGATAGGCAACTATCCCTTTGTCAAGCTTGCAGGGGAATACGGTATAAATACAGGAATATTTTTTGCGTACCAGTCCGATTCCTTCAACACATTCACTCTCGGCGAAAACACCGTTGAAATGGAACGAGTTCCCTCTTACAGCGCACAATCTCCATTGGCTATTATGGTATTCAAGTACAACGGTGCCTTTGAAATGGATTTTGAATACCGCACCGATCTGTACGAGTACGAAACAATAAGCTCCTTTGCGGACACGGTCATTCTCATAATTTCGGAAATGCTGAAAAAATCCGAGCTTTCAGAG
The DNA here is from genome assembly GCA_947589405.1 of uncultured Clostridia bacterium. Classification (GTDB taxonomy): domain Bacteria; phylum Bacillota; class Clostridia; order Lachnospirales; family CAG-274; genus CANPXH01. Next base: position 9,723 of record CANQBT010000071.1, read on the forward strand.
CTGCGCCTTGCAGACGAGGGCAGCGTAAATAAAATACGTGCTTTAAACGATGCATTGATAACAGATGTTGATCTGAGCGTAGGATTTGTGGACCTGTTCCGTACTCAGGTAAATAAAACTCCCGATAATACGGCTCTCGTATTTAAGGAAAACAGATATACATACAGGGAGCTTGACGAAATAACGGATAATATTGCGCTGTATATCCGCTCAAAGGGCTTGGGCAAGGGCGATGTTATAGCCTCAATGGTCGAGAGAAGCGAATATATGACAATATGCTCCGTAGGAATATTGAAGTCGGGCGCAGCCTATGAGCCTCTTGACCCGACCCATCCCCCAGAGAGACTACAGTTTATGACAAAGGACGCAGAGGCTAAAATGCTTATTGCAGACGGTAAGCTGCTTTCGCTCATACCCGATTTTGAGGGAGAAATATTAAAAACTGAGGATATTCCGACTCTTGACGTCGGCAGCGGCAGTACTCTGCCCTCACCGGGTCCAGATGATCTATTTGTTCTTCTTTATACCTCAGGCTCTACGGGTACGCCGAAGGGCTGTATGCTGATGCATCACAATCTTACCAATTTTATTCATTGGTTCGGAAGGGTATACGATATTACGGACAAAAGCTCAACTGCGGCGCACGCAAGCTATAGCTTTGACGTTCATATGCTTGACATTTACCCGTATCTGAGCGCAGGCGCAGCAGTATATGTTATCCCTGAGGAGCGCAGGCTTGACTTGGTGTGGATAAACGAATACTGCGCTCAAAACCATATTACACATATTTCACTAACCACACAGGTCGCAAGAGCGTTTCTGACATCTATAGACGATATTGCTCTCGAGGTCGTGGACATAGGCGGCGAAAAGCTTGCGCCCTTCGAGCCTAGAAAGGGTGTTAAACAGTTCAACAGCTACGGACCGACGGAGTGTACTATATTGATAACGGCGTTTCTTATGGATAAATATT
>CANQBT010000072.1 GCA_947589405.1 uncultured Clostridia bacterium
CTTTTCCTATCTCGCTTTCTACCGTAATGCTCTGCTTATGCCATTCCATTATTTCCTTTGCAATGGCAAGTCCCAGTCCTACGCCGTTTTTGTCCACGCCTCTTGATGAATCTGCTTTATACAGTCTTTCAAACACTTTTTTCTTTTCGTCTTCCGTAAGACCTATTCCTGTATCTTCAACGCAAACAAAGGCCTTTCCGTCTTTTTTATAGCTTCTTACCATAACGCTTCCCTTGTCTGTAAACTTAATGGAATTGTCTGTAAGATTAAATATAACCCTCTGTATCTTTTCCTTGTCTGCCCTAACGTTTATTTTCTTATCACCATATTTACATATAAGCTTTAGTCCCTTCTGAGAAGCTCTTTCCCTGAGAGCCAATGTTACCTCATTTATAACTATGTTTATATTAAAATTTTCCATAATGGTGTTCTGATAAGGTGCAAAAAGCGTATTGAAATCCATTATTGAATTGGCAAGCTTATTCAGTCTGTCAGCCTCAGAGGATATTATCTTAAGATATCTGGGGTATCTTTCGGGCGGTATCGTTCCGTCTGTCATCGCTTCCGCATAGCCCTTTATGGAAGTTAGAGGCGAACGGAGATCGTGAGAAACATTTGAAGTAAACTCGCTTCTTCTTTTATCCTGTTCGCTAAGACTTTCAGCCATATTGTTGAAGCTGTCGCATAGCTGCGCTATTTCATCATTTCCGCTGAACTTTATTCTTTCATTGAAATTTCCGCCTGCTATACGTCTTGCAGCTTCATTGACCTTTTTAATAGGAGAAAGGAACTCATACATGTAGTAATAGATCGCAGCATAGCCTATAAGCAGTCCTATCATAAGAAAAACAAAAACATATATATACAGCTTCTGTATTTCTTTTTTAAGCACGCTTGTATATACTCCCTCAAATATCACTCCTCTTACTTCACCGTCTAAAAGTATGGGATAGCCTACATTGTATATTTCATTGCCGAATATATCCGAGATCATTTTTACAGACCAGACTGCATTGCCGTCCATGATATTTTTAAGCTTTTCTGTTTCTTCTATATTAAGTTTTTCATATGGAGTAACTATTCCGTCTGAAAGAGTTATTACATTAAGCTCAGAGTCCGTAACTACATAGTGATAGCTTGTATATCTGTTGAATATCTCCATATCATTTACAAATTCTTCTTTATTCCATATTCCGTCATCAAAATAATCGGATAGATATGCGTCTGATATTTTCAATGCAATGTTTGTAATTTCATTTCTTTTGTTGCTGTAGAAATTCTGCTTCATGACCTGAGATACTATTATTGCAAAAGCCGTAAATATGAGAAGCATAACTATTGAAAATGACAGTATGGATTTGGCTGTGATCGATCTCATTGCTTAATAAAATCCTCTCTTTGAGGTGTAAATATATCAAGGAGCTTTCCCTTTGGCGTAAGCACCTTGCAGCCATGCTTTATATTAGGTGAAAAGTATATCGTATCTCCTGCCTTTATTGTTTTAGTTTCATTCTCGATCGTGAATTCAAACTCCCCTTCTATGCAGTATGTAGCCTGTTCGTGAGGGTGGGTGTGGACCGCTCCTACACCTCCGTTTTCAAAATATACCTCCACAAGCATCATATTGCCCCCGTGAGCAAGCACCTTTCTGTAATTTTTACCCGGCTCCAACTCCTGAAGCTCAATATCCTTATTGTAAAAAAATCCTGACAATTAAATTACCTCCTGACAATTAATATTTATAAATCAAGTATATCACAACGGGACAAATATTAAAAGTTATATTTCACATAATTCATCATAAAATGTATATAAAGCGAAGGACGTGGATATATTGAATAAATTAAGGTACTCAGTATCCGAAAAAACAGGCATACCGATAGAAGTTATATCCGACACACCTAAGCTGGAGCTTACAGGCGGAAGATCTCTTCTGATCGAAAACCACAAGGGAATAAAAAGCCTTTCCGACACATCGGTAACAATCAGGACCTCCTTCGGAGATATATGCGCAGCAGGAAACGGTATTACAGTAAGAGAGATAAATAAGGAATATATAAAAATAAGCGGTGAGTTCCTTTCCCTCACATTTGAAAAACAGGAGTGATTTATATAATCAAACTATGGAAATTATGTAAAGGATATGTTATAATTTCATTATATGGATTCAATACCGGGAAATTAATAGAAAAAGCCATTGAAAGCAACATACAGATATACAATATACAGAGTACAGGCAGCAAATATACTCTTGAAATACGTCCCGGCGATTTTTTTCGTTTCAGAAGGCTTGCCCGTATGTATAAATGCAAGCTTTTAATAGTTCATAAAAACGGTCTGTTCCGCATTGCAAAAACTGCGTCAAGGAATATTTGCTTTCCCATAGGGATAATTACCGCCCTTGCCCTGCTGTATTTTATGACACAGAGAGTATGGCTTATAGACATAGAAGGAAATACAACTATAGATTCCTATTACATACTTGACTATCTAAGCAAAAACAACTTATGTATAGGCTGTAATAAAAATGATATAGACTGCCGTCAGCTTGCAGATGACCTTAAAATTAATTTTAAAACAATATCTTGGGTAAACGTAAGCCTTAAAGGCTCCAGAGTATATGTAAAAATGGCTGAGGGTATCGACAAGCAGGTAAACAAAACAGATACTGCTCCCTGCGATATAGTCGCTTCCTCAGAGTGCCGAATAGCTTCAATAGTAACTACACACGGTACTCCTCAGGTAAAGGCAAAGGACGTTGTACTCAGCGGTGATGTGCTTATAGCTTCTCAGCTTGTGCAAAGCGGTACGGAAGAAAATCCTGTGACGGAAAAGGTTTCCGCCGCAGGAACGGTACGTGGTTATGTCACAAGAAACTATGGCTTTACAGTACCCTATAATACATTTGTCAAGGAATATACCAATAAAACAATGTCAATTTACAGTATTAAAATAATTAACAAATTATTTTCAATAAAGTACAAGCCAAAATACAATAAATATGATAAAATAACTACAGTAACACAATTAAAAATAGGTGAAAGCTGTCCACTTCCCATAATAATATACAGGGATATATACAAGGAATATAAATTTAACGAAAAAAAGCTTACCGAAAAGGAAGCTAAAAAAGAAGCCGACACCAGAATAACGGAACATATAATATCAAATTACAGTACGGACAGCGATATTATATCTGTAAAAACCGACTATAAGTCGGATAAGGATAAATTAATGGTTTCTTCTGAAATAATATCAGAGGAAAATGTAGGTCGTCAGATACCGATACAGGAGGAAAAGCAATAAATGGAACAAGAGAAGATACAGATACCTGCCAGCATGATCTCAGCAGTTTTCGGCAGCTATGATGAAAATGTCAAAAAAATACAGAAGGAATACGACGTTACCGTTATAAACAGAGGTGACGATATTCTCATAAGCGGTGAAAATACGAATGTAAAAAAAGCCATACAGGTCATAAATTCCCTTATCAATATTGTAAAATCGGGGCAGACCATTGAAGAGCAGAATATAAACTATATTATTACAGAGGTAAATGAAAAACACTCCGAAGATATAGATAAGCTCAACAGCGACATTATATGCATGACTGTAAACGGCAGAACTCTCAGACCGAAAACTCTGGGACAAAAGCACTATATAGACAGCATAAAAAACAATACCGTTATATTTGGCATAGGTCCTGCAGGAACAGGCAAGACATATCTTGCTATGGCTATGGCGATAACCGCCTTTAAAAACGGTGAGGTCAACAGGATAATACTTACAAGACCCGCTATAGAAGCCGGTGAAAATCTTGGCTTCCTGCCGGGCGATCTTCAACAGAAGGTAGACCCTTATCTAAGGCCTTTATACGATGCTCTCTATGAAATAATGGGCTCTGGCATATATGCGTGGCAGGACTCTTGACAATTCGTTTATAGTGCTGGACGAAGCACAGAACACGACTCCCGAACAGATGAAAATGTTCCTTACAAGACTTGGCTATGGTTCAAAAGCCGTTATAACAGGCGATATAACACAGATAGATTTGCCAAAAGGTAAAAATTCAGGTCTTATTGAAGCAACCAATATACTTGGCAGCGTAGAGGGCGTAAGCATAAATAAGCTTACAAATAAGGACGTTGTAAGGCACCCTCTTGTGCAGAGAATAATAAACGCCTATGAAATTTACGAAAGTAAAAGGAATAAGGGTAAAAAATAATGGATATTTTATTTCAAAACAACACAGATATAAATATTGATACACAGCTTATTTCAGATGTTCTGAAAACTGTACTGGAGTATGAAAAGGTTTCGGACAACTGTGAGATAAGCATATCTATAGTTGACAACAAGGAGATACACTCCCTTAATTTAAAACACAGAGGTATAGACAGACCTACAGATGTGCTTTCATTTCCTCTTATCGATCATTCAAAAGAAAAGCTGCCCTCAGACGGCTCTAAGATATATTTCGGAGACATAGTCATAAGTATTGAAAAAGCTATGGATCAGGCTGAGGAATACGGACATTCCCTTAACAGAGAAATAGGCTTTTTAACCGCTCACAGTATGCTTCATCTTTTGGGCTATGATCATATGACGCCTGAGGAAGAAAAGGTAATGTTCAAAAAGCAGGAGGAAATACTGAACATAATGGGACTTAGGAGATAAATATGGACGAGAACAGAAAACTCTATGAAATTGCATTGCTGGCAAAAGAAAATGCCTATGCGCCCTATTCCGGCTTTAAAGTCGGAGCCGCTGCTCTTACACAAGACGGCATAGTTTACACGGGCTGTAATGTGGAAAATGCTTCCTACGGTGCAACAATATGTGCAGAAAGAACGGCTATAGTTAAGGCTGTTTCCGAAGGCAAAAAAAATATTGTCAAAATGGCCATTGCCTCAGACAATATGGATCCTACCTATCCCTGCGGTATATGCAGACAGGTGATTTCGGAATTTATGCCTGAAGGAGAAATAATAGTGGCAAATGGCAAAAATATAAGTATATACAAGGTATCTGAGCTTATGCCCTATGCCTTTAAATTGGATAAGTAAGGTGAGAGTTATGAACTGGGACGAATTATATGCCGCCTGCAATTCATGCAGGCGCTGTCCTCTTTGCGAAACAAGGACGAATGTTGTGGTAGGTACAGGCAACAGAAGCAGTAAAATATTGTTTGTAGGCGAAGGTCCCGGCTATAACGAGGACATTCAGGGGCTTCCCTTTGTAGGAGCGGCAGGACAGCTCCTTGACAAAATGCTTGCTGCCATAGATCTTACAAGAGAGGACGTATATATTGCAAATATAGTAAAGTGCAGACCTCCGGGAAACAGAGATCCTTTGCCTATGGAAAAGGAAGCGTGCATAGTATATCTCAGACAGCAGTTTAAGCTTATAAGACCCCGGATAATCGTATGTCTGGGAAGGATCGCAGCTCAGTCTATCATATCTGCGGATTTCAGGATAACAAAACAAAGAGGTATATGGTACAACAAAAAAGGTATAGACATTATAGCTACATATCACCCTTCTGCCCTTCTCAGAGATGAAACCAAGCAGAAAAAGAGAGAAGCATGGGAGGATTTCAAACAGATAAGAGATAAGTTAAAAGAGGTTACAAATAATGAACAATAATTTTAAATCAGGCTTTGTGTCACTTATAGGCAGACCAAATGTAGGAAAGTCAACGCTTATGAACAGCCTTATAGGTGAAAAAATTTCCATAATTTCATGTAAGCCCCAGACTACGAGAAATAAGATACAGACTATACTTACGACCGACAGCTTTCAGGTGGTTTTCATAGATACTCCGGGAATACATAAGCCCAAGTCAAAGCTTGGAAATTATATGATAAAGAGCGCCGAAAATTCTCTTAACGATATAGACCTTGTGCTCTATCTTATAGAACCCTATGAGAAAATAAAAGAAAGCGACAGAGCCATTTTGGACAGGCTTAAAAATGTTAAAACTCCCGTATTTCTCATTATTAACAAAATCGATACCGTTGAAAAGCAGCAGCTTTTGGCAGTAATGGAAGCTTACAGCAAGGAGTATGATTTTAAAGAAATAATACCCATATCAGCGCTTAAGGAACAGAACAAAGAGCTTCTTATGGAAAATATTGAAAAATATCTTCCTGAAGGACCTCAGTATTTCCCTGCCGACATGATAACGGATCAACCCGAAAGACAGCTTGTAGCCGAAATTATAAGGGAAAAAGCGCTATATCTTTTGCAGGAGGAGATACCGCACGGAATAGCTGTGGAAATTACATCTATGAAGAAGCGTAAGGATAAGGATATAGTTGATATTGAAGCCACTATATATTGCGAAAAGGACTCCCACAAGGGGATCATAATAGGCAAACAAGGCTCAATGCTCAAAAAAATAGGCTCCAATGCAAGGCATGACATACAGAGATTTTTAGGTTCAGGAATAAATTTACAGATATGGATAAAAGTAAAAAAGGATTGGCGCAACAGCGATTTTCTGCTTAAAAATTTCGGCTATGATTCCAAGAATATTTAAATTCCATTTTTTAAATAGAATATAATAAAAGCATATACAGAAAATATTATCATAAGGAGGAATTCTTATGAATGATTTTTTCTGGAATATATTTAAAACAAGCGGTAATATAGAAGCCTTTATGGCATATAAAGATTATAAAAAGGGTGAAAGCGATGCCGGCGGAAAAGATAAGAGGACTGATAATAAAGGAGAATTTTTCGGGTGAAGCCGACAAATTTATAACCCTATTCGCCAAAGATACAGGCAAAATATCTGTTTTCTGTAGGGGCGCAAGGAATACAAAAAGCAAATTCCTTGCTGCGACCTCCCTTTTTACATATGGTGATTTTATAATAAGACTTGCTTCAAGAACACCTGTTCTTCTCTCTGCCGATGTTATAGACAGCTTTTATGCTTTGAGAACGGATTATGAAAAAACTGTATTTGCATCATACTTTACAGAGCTTCTGGACAGATCCTTCCTTGAAGGCGATGCCGATAATAATACTCTCCTGCTGACTGTAAGAACACTTAAAAAAATGTGCTCAGATAATTGCAATACAAGACTTACAGCCTGTGCATATCTTTTAAAGCTTATGGAATACATGGGCTATCAGCCCGACGTTAGCAGTAAAGACATTTCTTCTCTCAGCGATGCAGTAAAATATGCTGTTACATATGTTCAGCAAAATGATAAAAATATATTTTCATTTGCTTTGGAGGACAGATATTTGAAGGAGTTGGAGGCTTTTATATACCGCTATATAGACTACCATACAGAGCTTCCGTTAAAAAGCAGCAAAATATTAAAAAATATGTATTGACAAATGCTGTAACGGTGATATACTTATGTTAACAGTTAAATACATTCTTCAGGGATTGGTGAAATTCCATACCGGTGGTCAAAGCCCACGAGCCTTTTGGCATGATCCGTTGCAATTACGGAGCCGACAGTAAAGTCTGGATGAAAGAAGATATATAATTCCTGAGCTTTTTAGCTCAGTTTTTTATTTTAGGTCCCTGAATATTCAGGGATCTTTTATATTGCGGAGGGATAGTTATGGAATATATGAAAAGAGCGATAGAACTGGCAAAAAAAGGAGCAGGCTACGTTTCTACAAACCCTATGGTCGGCGCTGTAATAGTAAAAAACAACAGAATAATAGGCGAAGGCTATCACATGAAATACGGCGAAGCCCATGCTGAGGTAAATGCCTTTGAAAATTGCACGGAATCTCCTAAAGGCGCTGAGATGTACGTTACCCTTGAACCCTGCTCCCACTATGGCAAAACTCCTCCTTGTGCCGAAAGGATCGTTAAGGAAGGGATCAAAAAGGTATATGTAGGCTCTCTTGACACAAATCCTAAGGTGTCTGGAAAGGGAATTGAAATTCTCAGAAAAGCAGGTATCGAAGTGGTAACAGGCATTATGGAAGCCGAATGTAAGGCAATTAATCCAATTTTCTTTAAATATATCGAAAAGCATATGCCCTATGTAGTGCTTAAATCAGCTATGACCCTTGACGGCAAAATCGCCACATTTACAGGAAATTCAAAATGGATAACAGGAAAAGAGGCAAGACATAAAGTACACATCATGCGACATCAGCTTAAGGGAATAATGGTCGGAATAAATACAGTACTTGCAGATGATCCGCTGTTGACCTGCCGTATCGAAGGCGGTGTTGACCCTATAAAGATAATAGTTGACTCAAGGCTTACTATCCCTCTTGACGCCAATGTATTAAAGGGTAAATGCATAATAGGCACAGCGCAAAATTGCAACAGGGAAAAGCAGAAGGCGTTGGAAGAAATGGGAGTAAATGTTATATCAACAAAGGGTCAAAACAGAGTCGATCTTAAAGAATTGATGAAAAAGCTTGCTGAGATGAAAATAGACAGCATACTTTTGGAAGGCGGAGGTACTCTTAATTATTCAATGCTTTCGGAAGGTCTTGTAGATAAAGCGGTGTTTTTTATATCCCCAAAAATAATAGGCGGTGAAAATGCAAAAACGCCTGTTGGCGGAAAAGGCATAGAGCTTATGAAAGACGCAATAGAGCTTGAAAATACAAATATAATATCCGTTGGAGATGACTTTATGATATATGGAGATGTTAAAAATGTTCACAGGGATAATTGAGGAGATCGGAAAGATAAAACGCAGAGGTCCTTCCTCACTAACTATTGAAGCCCATAAAATACTTGAGGATATTCATATAGGCGACAGCATTTCTGTAGACGGCGTATGCCTTACCGTTACAGAATACACAAACGATGCCATAGTCCTTGACGTTATGAATGAGACATTTAAAAGAACTGGTCTGGGACTTCTGAACACAGGAGATAAAGTAAATCTGGAAAGAGCAATGTCGGCACAGGGGCGTTTCGGAGGACATATCGTAAGCGGCCATATAGACGGCACAGGAAAAATAACAGGCATTAATAACGATGGTATAGCAGTATGGTATACCATAAACGCAGATAGAGAAATACTCAAGGGCATTGTTATGAAAGGCTCCGTTGCCATAGACGGCATAAGTCTTACTGTTGCAGGTATAGACAAAAAGAGCTTTAAGGTTTCGGTGATACCTCATACTCAGAAGGTCACGGTACTTCTAAGCAAAAAAATAGGAGATACTGTAAATATAGAAACAGACATATTGGGCAAATATGTTGAAAGGCTTTTAAAAACTAAATCGGATAAAAATGTTCTGGATATGGATTTCTTTGTTGAAAACGGTTTTTAAGGAGGCTTTTAAATGATAAATATAAATACTATAGAAGAAGCTATTGAGGATATAAGACAAGGCAAAATAATTATAGCGGCAGATGACGAAAACAGAGAAAACGAATGCGATCTTATAGCCTCAGCGCAGCTTTGCACAACAGAAACACTTAACTTTATGGCAACATATGCAAGGGGACTTATATGTATGCCCTCTGACGAAAGCATTATAAAAAGGCTGGAATTGCCGCAAATGGTCGAAAACAATACCGATAATCATTGCACAGCATTTACGGTATCCGTAGATCATATTTCAACTACAACAGGAATATCGGCAGAGGAAAGAGCCATAACGGCAGCCCTATTTGCCAACCAAAACTCAAAGCCTTCCGATTTCAGAAAACCGGGACATATGTTCCCGCTTCTTTCAAAGCCCAAAGGTGTTCTTGAAAGGCAAGGCCATACAGAAGCCACAGTTGATTTATGCAGGCTTGCAGGACTTACTCCATGCGGCCTGTGCTGTGAAATAATGAATGCTGACGGTACTATGACAAGGCTTAAGGACATAGGTCCGCTTCAGGAAAAATTCGGTCTGAAGCTTATTACGATAGAAGCTCTTGTCGAGTATGTAAAAGAAAAAGCTCTTAAAAAAGAAGTGTCGACTGTTTTGTCTACAAAATACGGAAAATTCAATATAAACGGCTATCTTGACACTATAACGGGAAAGGAACACATAGCAATGTACATGGGCAATATAGCAGACGGCAGACCTGTGCTTTGCAGAGTACATTCCGAATGCCTTACAGGAGATGCCTTAGGCTCTGTTAAGTGTGACTGCGGTCAGCAGTATGAAGAGGCTATGAAGAGAATTGCTCAAAAAGGCAGAGGGCTGCTTCTGTATATGCGCCAGGAAGGCAGAGGTATAGGTCTTATAAACAAGCTGAAGGCCTATGAACTTCAAAGACAGGGAATGGATACGGTAGACGCCAACATTGCTTTGGGCTTTCCTGAGGATATGAGAAAATATGACAGAGCCGCAGAGATCATAAAAGATCTGGGAGTAAGTAAAATACAGCTTATGACAAACAATCCAGACAAGGTTAAAAAGCTTACCGCACTTGGAATAGAAATAACAGAGAGAATACCTATCATTGTAAAACACAGCCATGATGCTGATTTCTATATGCATACAAAACAGGAAAGAATGGGTCATATTTTAAATTTATAGGAGGAATAAAAATGAAAAAAATCGAAGGAAATTTATTGGGTAAGGGTAAAAAATTTGCTATTGTAGCGTCACGTTTCAATGAATTTATAGTAAATAAGCTTGTATCGGGAGCAGAAGATGCCTTTATAAGACATGGAGTCGAAGATAATGATATATCACTTGTGTGGGTGCCCGGTGCCTTTGAAATACCC
>CANQBT010000073.1 GCA_947589405.1 uncultured Clostridia bacterium
GTCCACACTATAGACATGAATATCCTCAGGCGCAATATAGCGAAGATATATGCTGTAAATATCTGCCGAAACCTGCATGTATTTTTTCATTTGAGGAAGAGCGGTTATATAGTCTATCGTCCTGCCTGTCCTTTGTCTTATATCGGCAAGCTTCTGATTTACTTCAAACAGCCTTGCTCTGCCGGGTATACCATAGGCCTTAAGAGCAGGTGAGACCGCAAGACATATGGTTTTTTCCGTCCTTGACGCATCTGCAACGACCAAGCGGGCAGTAAGAGGATCCAGTCCTCTTTCCACACACTCTACGGAAGCATAAAAGCTCTTAAGGTCTATTGCTATATACACCTTTCCTTTCACAATATCACTCCTCTTTTGCGGTGTAATAAAAGTATACCACCAAAACAGAAGCATATCAACAGGAAATTCAAACATATTTTCGTTTTAGTAATAGTTACCGAAAATACGTTTGAATTTTGTGTATTTTTTACTATTTCAAAAAATCGACTTATATCCATTGCTCTGTGTCTGTTTTGGTTTGACAACGCAAACCATACTGTATATAATATACCAAAGACAAAAGATATTTTAACGTCATGAAATTTATACAGACAGACGTTTGCGAGGTGTGAGTATGGAAAAAAGAAGATGTGACTTTGGCTTTGAGGGAATAAAAAATAATGCTGCCGATAAAATGCTTATTTATCACGACACCCGTTGGTGCAAGCCGGAACACAGAGATAACGAGCTTTATGCCATGCTTGTTCTGGAAGGAATGCAGGCAGGCGTAAGCTGGAGCTTGATACTTGATAAGGAGGAAAATTTCAGAAAAGCCTTTGACGGTCTTATTCCCAAAAAGGTGGCTTCCTACGACGAAGCGAAGATCGAAGAATTGATGAATAACGCAGGCATTATACGAAACCGCAGCAAAATAAAAGCCGCTGTAACAAATGCTCAGGCATTTATAGCGGTGCAGAAGGAATTTGGCAGTTTTGACAAATACATATGGGGATTTACCGAAGGAAATACGATCGATCATCATTTGTCGGATATAAAGGATATGCCTGCAAAGAACGAGCTTTCAGAGCATATAAGCAAAGACCTTAAAAAACGTGGCTTTAAATTTGTCGGTCCCGTGATAATATATTCATATCTACAAGGGATCGGTATCATAAACGACCATTGTGAATACTGTGACTACAGATAGCATTACAAAATAAAATTTTTATCGGAGGTATATTTTATGTTTTCTTATATATGGCCTATTGCATTGGCGGTCCTTTCAAATGTATTTTATCACATATGCGCAAGAGCCATGCCCGAAGGAGTAAATCCTCTGGCTTCATTGACTGTTACATATCTGGTGGGCGCAGCGGCAAGCGCCATACTGTTTTTAGTACTGTACAAGGACACAAGTCTTATAAGAGAATACAGCAAGCTGAACTGGGTACCCTTTATGTTCGGCTTTTCGCTGGTAGGTCTTGAGGTAGGCTTTATATATGCCTATAAGGCAGGCTGGCAGGTGAGTACGGCGTCTGTGGTACAGAGCGCATTTTTGGCAGTAGTCCTTGTTGTAGCAGGCTTTTTGCTGTATCACGAAGCGCTGACATGGAACAAGGTGCTTGGCGCAGCAATATGTCTTATAGGTATCGCCTTTATCAATTATAATTAAATTTGCCGCACTTAACGGCGTTTTGGTCTTATGTTATTGACTGAACATTTAAAAAGAGATATTATATATTTAATGATTAAAAGGAGGAAAAAAATATGAACGTACTTGTATGCGGAGGTGCAGGATATATAGGCTCACATGCTGTATATGAGCTTATAGAGCAAGGACACAGCGTAGTTGTGGCTGACAATCTTGTGAAGGGTCACAGAGAAGCGGTACACAATGACGCTAAGTTTTATGAAGGAGATCTGCGTGATGCGGAATTTCTGGACAGAGTATTCAGCGAAAACAAAATAGATGCCGTAATAGACTTTGCGGCATTTTCACTTGTAGGCGAAAGCGTTACGGAGCCGTTGAAATATTTTGACAACAATGTTTACGGTACAATAAGGCTTCTGGAGGCCATGAACAGAGCCGATGTGAAGAAAATAGTATTTTCTTCAACAGCGGCAACATATGGCGAGCCTGAAAGCATACCTATCGTAGAAAGCGACTCTACCATTCCCACAAATCCCTATGGCGAAAGCAAGCTGACAGTTGAGAAAATACTTAAGTGGAGTGACAAGGCCTATGGCATAAAATATGTAGCCCTTAGGTATTTCAATGCGGCAGGCGCTCATATTTCAGGCAAAATAGGCGAGGACCACTCTCCAGAAAGCCATCTTATACCTATTATATTGCAGGCGGCTCTTGGCAAGAGAGAGCAGATAGCCATATTCGGCGATGATTACCCAACTCCCGACGGTACATGCGTAAGGGATTATATCCATGTGACGGATCTGGCAGACGCCCATATCAAAGCTATAGAAAAGCTTTTCAAGGATAACACCAGCGCCGTATATAATTTAGGCAACGGCAAGGGCTTCAGCGTAAAGGAGGTCGTTGAAGAAGCAAGAAAGGTCACAGGCAAGGAAATAAAAGCTGTTATAGAGGGCAGACGTCCCGGCGATCCCTCAACTCTTATAGCCTCAAGCGATAAGGCAATAAATGAATTGGGCTGGGAACCACGCTTCAACACTCTTTCTCAAATAATAGCTACGGCTTGGGAGTGGCACAGCACACACCCCAACGGCTATAAAAAATAGACAAAAAAAACCTTGAAATATTGTGAAAAATACAGAGAGTTATTCACATTTAATTAATTGTTTTTTTTAAATGAAAGTTGTATAATTAATTTATATCGTCATTTTGACGTAAAAACACATTATATATTTTTAAGGAGGAATTAACTGATGAGTAAGAGTTTAAAAAGAATTTTAAGCTTGATTCTCTCTGCTGTAATGCTTGTAACAAGTATTATAGTAGTAAATGTTGCTACAACTACTGTATCAGCAGCAAGTCCTATACTTGAGCAGAAAGGCTGGTTGGAATCTGCTTATGTAGAATGGACTTCCGTTTCCGGAGCAGATGGCTATGCAGCATATGTTAAAGGCGCAAACGAGGCTGATTCAGCCTATAAGAGACTTGATAACGAGCTTATAAGAAAGTATCCAGACTGCTTCAGAGCAGACGCTTTAGGCTTAAAGGCAGGAAGCTATGTTATTAAAGTCGTTCCCGCTTTCGGAGGCAAGCTTGATGAAAGCAAAGCATTTACTTCCGATGCTCTCGAGGTAATTGCCCACGATCGTTCAGGCTTTGCATTTTCAAGCCAGTCAACTAATAAGACTGCTTCAGGCGGTTATAACGATGACGGTACAGTTCCAAGTAATGCTCAGATAATTTACATTACCGAAGATACAAAGAACAGCGTTGAGCTTGACGTTGTAACAAATAATAAGGGTGCTGTTACTCATGCCGTTGGCTTTGCCAATATTATGGATGCAAGACAGAAGGGTTATGACAAAACTCCTCTTATTGTAAGAATGGTAGGTCAGGTAACAAGCCCTGCAGATGTTAACAGCAGCGGATATATTCAGGTAAAGGGCTGTTTCAATGTTACTATCGAGGGTGTAGGCGATGATGCTACATGTTCAGGCTGGTCATATCTTGTAAGAGATGCAAATAATATAGAAATAAGAAATATCGGATTTATGGGCTTCCAGGATGACGGTGTTTCAATTGATACCGATAACTACAATATATGGGTGCATAATAATGACTTTTTCTATGGAAAGAGAGGCAGCGGAGACAAGATAAAGGGCGACGGTTCTTTAGACTCCAAGGGCTTTGATTATGTTACTGCGTCATATAATCACTTCTTCGATGCAGGAAAGTGTAATCTCTGCGGTATGGGCGAGAGCGCAGGTCACATCACATATCATCACAACTGGTTTGATTACTCAGATTCAAGACATCCCAGAGTAAGACAGCATACTGTACATAGCTATAACAACTACTTTGACCACAACAGCAAGTATGGTGTTGGCGTTACAACAGGATCTTCTGTTTTCGTAGAGAACAATTATTTTGATAACTGTAAGCATCCTATGCTTATATCTATGCAGGGCTCCGATTTAATGGGCGGTAACGGCTACAGCAATAACAACGCTACGTTCTCTAAGGAAGCCGGCGGTATGATAAAGGCATATAATAACGTTATCGTTGGCTCCAATGCTATTGAAATGGGTACAGGAACAGAGCCGATTTACTATGGCTCTTCAAGTACCAAGGATTCAACAACGCATTTCGATGCATACCTTGCAAATTCAAGAGACGAAAAGGTTCCTGCAACAGTTACTGCATTATCAGGCGGAAGCAAATATAACAATTTCGATACTGACTCAAGCATGTACAGTTATACACCTGATGCTCCCGAAGCTGTTCCTGCAAAGGTAACAAAATATGCAGGTCGTGTAAACGGCGGTGATTTCTTTGAAACAATAGGCAAGTCCAAGAACAGCTTCAAGGCATTTACAGATGCTAACTACGATGGCGGCGATCATGCCATAGATGAAGAACTTGCAAGTGCAGTTTCAGGCTATAAAACAAAATTAATATCTGTCGGAGGAATGGAGTCCGGCGGTGAAGTAGAGGAAAGAACTACTGTTGAAACATCAACTCAGGCTACGACATCTGCTGTTGAAACATCAACTCAGGCTACAACATCTGTTGTTGAGACTTCAACACAGACTACAACTCAGACTGCTCCTTCTATTAATACAAAGCCTGTTGATACAGGAGCTGCTGAGGACAACAGCGGTGAGGACGGTGGCAAGGTATCAGTAACCTATGATCCTGCTACAGACAAATATACACTTAAGGATTCATCTTCAACACTTGCAGCTACTCTTAATATTCCTACAAAGGAAACTATAAAGAGCGGTAAGGTAGTTGTAAGCGGTACGGTCACTCCTATTGTTCCGAAGCCGGCAGGCTCATGGGCGCTTGTAAGTGTTACAGGTCCTAAGGCAGCAGACGGAACATATCCTGAAATAGCAGCTTTTGCATCTAATGGCGACAAGGCTCTTACACTCAGGGTAAATAATGATAAGGATCATGGTATTTCTTCAAAGACAATAACATTTACTCCCGATAAGGAATACAGCTATGAATTCTTATTTGATCTTGACGCTAAGACAGTTACACTTACTGTAGACGGCACTACAATTGAAAATGAAGTACCTCTTACTTTAACGGAGATCGGCGGCTGGGCTACTATTACAGCAAAGACTGCTACAGACAGAGGTATAGTAGCTTCAACACCTTACATTGGTATTGAATCAGACGCTCCTGTAGTAACAGAGACCAGTACTCAGGCTACAACAGCAGCACCTACTACTCAGACTACAACTGCTGCACCTACTACTCAGGACACTACTAAGGAGCCTACTACTCAGGCTACTACTGTTACTCCTCCACCTACAGGTACTCTTTATGGTGATGCAGACAACAATAAGTCTTTAGGCATAGCTGATGTTGTTGACTTATTCAATTATGTATTAAACGGTGTTATCAAGCAGAGCGATGGCACTATTACAAGCGATAATATTGAAAGCTCAGGCTGGTTGAACCTGCTTGACGTTCATAAGGACGGCAGAATCGACTCCGCCGATGTTGCAGAGGTTCTTCAGAAAGTACTTGACAGCAGCTATCAGATGCTTGTAGAAAGAAATAATCCTTAAAACTAAACATTTTATATACAAAAATAAGACTGCTTCGGCAGTCTTATTTTTATTTGATACATAATAAAATATTGACAAAACCAAATATTAATAGTAAAATAATATAGTCCTGTGCTAGCCGGGGAGGCAGCGGTGCCCTGTAGTCTGCAATCCGCTTTAGCAGAGTTTATGTCCTTTGTCTAGGCTTCAGGCTGTGGAGCTGCCTTGATATATATGGTGATGACGATCGAGTCTTGCGCAATAGAACCTTGTGAACCGTGTCAGATTCGGAAGAAAGCAGCACTAAGCAAGTCACTCTATGTGCCGTAAGGTAGCTTGATCTGAGCTGTATACTCAAGTAACGTCTGTAGTCTGCTGTCGAAACAGGATGCACAGGATTTTAAATTATAAACGCTATTAAAAAAGAAGGCATTAGCCTTCTTTTTATGTATTATATTTCACTAAAATCCATTATATATCCATCGGCAGCAGCCTTTATTTCCTCCCATCTGCCTTCATTGGACTTATCGTATACGGCTATTACTTCCATATCGGCAGACTTGGCGGAAAGCACGCCCTTTATAACATCTTCATATACCCTGCATTGGTTAGGCTCGGTCTTTAGTCTTTCTGCACAGAGCAAATATACATCGGGAAAATCCTTGTTTCTTATATTCTTGTCGGAACCGTCGGCAAAGGCGTCAAAATATCCCATTACCCCTTCTCTCTTAAGCACAGGGAGATAAAATTCGGGATTGGAAGCCGTTGCAAGCCCTATTTTAAGCCTGTATATGTAATTTTTGACATAGGGCTTCAGCCTAACGTTGTTTTCATATTCCTCAAGGGCGTGAGTGTTCCATTCCTCCATAATATCCCCTACGCTCTCTTTTATATTGTATTTTTCTTTAGTATAGACTGCACCGTTGTAAAAGCTCATAGTGCTTATGGCATCAACATAGTCCTCAGGTACAGCCATTCCCCTGCGTGCAAAGAAATCCCTGTCCACCTTGTTCCATACATATACGCTGTCGGCTATAGTGCCGTCAAAGTCGAATATTACCGCTTTCATTTTCTGAACCTCTTAAAAAAATCCTTCATAATATTTGAACACTCATACTGCATAATGCCCTTCTCTATTTCTACAAAATGATTGAAACGGCTGTCCTGCAATACATTGTAAACAGAGCCGGCACAGCCTGCCTTAGGATTTTCGGTGCCAAACACCACTTTCTTTATTCTCGCCTGCAATATGGCGCCTGCGCACATGGGACATGGCTCTACCGTCACAAAAAGAGTGCAGTCCTCCAATCTCCAGTCACCCATAAAATTACAAGCCTCGTTTATAGCTATTATTTCCGCATGAGCAAGCACATTGCCCTCTGTCACTCTTCTGTTGGCGCCCCTGCCTATTACCTCATCATTATACACTATTACGCAACCTATAGGCACCTCGCCCATATCATATGCAGTATGCGCCTGTTCAAGCGCCATATTCATATATTTTTCGTAATCCATGCTATCACCTTAAAAAGAATTTGTACACAGGATATATAAGCTTGAGTCTTTCAAAAACTATATCTGCAAGGTCTTTGGAGTAAAACTCCGTATTTCCGTAGTCCTCATAGCGTATAAAATCCAGGTATTTCCTCTGAGCCCAGTCGTTTACCTCTTCGGGCAGCTCCTTATTGAATACCCTTTTGTACTTCTCGCCTGAGAGCACAAAAATATCCTGTGACTTATATTTTTTAATAGCCCTCTTGCAAGCCGAAACATTGGCGTTTATTTTCTTCCTGAACTCCTCCATGCCCTTTGGCTCTGCATAGAAGAAAAAGCCGTATCTCCACCAGTCAGGAGATATTTCAAAGAAAAATGTAGGGTCGGGATAAGTGATATGGGGGCTTCCGTCTGCTCTTAGGAAAAACCACTTGCATTCCTTGTACGGGTTCTTGTTGTTAGAAAATCTTATATCCCTGTTGGCTCTTGATACCTTAGGCTTTTCGTTAAAGCTTTTGTCATAATCATGGAATCTTCTGAAAAGCTCCTCTGAAAGATGTACCATAGGCTCGTGCACATGCTCTCTGTACATATCCTTGTGCTCATGGAACCAACTTTTGTTGTTATTGTATCTTATGCCGATAAGATATTCGTTTGTTTCTTCACTAAAAAAATCTGCCATATATATCCCTCCGCTTATGTTAAAAGGAACTGTCGTATCTGACAGTTCCTTTATTATAGCATATTTTTTTTAATTAGTCCATAGCCTGTATGGTTTCCATTATGTAATCTGCCAGCTCGGCGCTTGTGCAGCCGTCGTCATGACCTGTTATCTTTATCTTTCTTTCTGTCTGAGTGCATATGTCAAGAGCCTTGTCCAGCTTTTCAGCCTTTTCGACATAGCCTATGTGAGCAAGGAGCATAGACGCAGCCCTTATTATTGAGCATGGATCCGCATACTTATCTCTGCCCTCCTCTACCATTCTTGGCGCTGAACCATGAATAGCCTCGAACATAGCATATTTCTTACCCATATTTATAGAGCCTGCCGTTCCTACTCCGCCTTGAAACTCAGCGGCTTCATCTGTAATAATATCGCCGTAGAGATTAGGCAGTACCACTACCTTGAAGCTTTGCCTTCTCTTAGGATCGATAAGCTTTGCAGTCATAATATCTATATACCAATCATCAGTTTCAATATCGGGATATTCCTTTGCTATTTCCTTGAAGGTATTGAGGAACTTACCGTCTGTAGTCTTAATGATATTGGCCTTTGTAACACATGTCACCTTGCCCTTGTTGTTCTTCTTGGCGTAGTCAAAAGCAGCTCTTATTATTCTCTCTGTACCGTCGGTGGTCGCTACAGTAAAGTCAAAGGCAAGATCATCGTCTATTTCAAAACCCTTTGAACCAAGAGTATATGAGCCTTCTGTATTCTCTCTGTAGAATGTCCAGTCTATGCCCTCCTCAGGTATCCTTACAGGTCTTACGTTGGCAAAAAGATCAAGCTCTTTTCTCATAGCTACATTGGCAGATTCAATATTCACCTTGTCGCCTGCTCTCGGTGTGGTCGTAGGTCCCTTGAGTATAACAGGACATTCCTTAAGCTCTGCAAGCACGTCATCGGGAATAGCCTTGCCTGCTGCGATCCTGTTCTCAATAGTAAGTCCGTCTATTACCTTGAATTCTACCTTGCCTGCCTTTACCTCATCGTCAAGAAGAAATTCCAGTATTCTCTGAGCCTGAGCAGTAATTGCAGGACCTATGCCGTCTCCTCCGCATATGCCTATTTTTATAACAGGAAGCTTTGAAAAGTCTATAAAGTCCTTGTCCTCCTTCATTTTTTCAACTCTGGCAAGCTGCTCCTCTATAGGCTTTCCGAATTTTTCCTTTGCAACAGCGATCTTATCCATTTTAGTTTTCCTCCGATTTCTTTTCTTCTTTATATTTTTTATACTCTATGGCAACAACACGCATAAGCTCTTTGTCGCTTATCTGGGTAACTCTGCCGTTTTCGTACTGCTTGTCTACCCACTCCTTCACCTTTATCACAACAGGGTGCTGCTTGCTCACCTGATCGTCGCCCTTGAAGTTGAAATATGAATTTATCCAATGGGCGATACCTGCAAGGCCCGAAGTCTTGCCTACGGCTACCTTTACGGGTCTGTTGAGCAAAAGCTCCGTATTGAATATATTGTATATCTCCTCATTTTTGAGAATACCGTCTGCATGTATGCCTGCTCTTGTCACATTGAAGTTTTCGCCTACAAAGGGCGTCATAGGCGGTATTTCATAGCCTATCTCGTTGCGGTAATAGTCGGCAAGCTCAGTAATAACAGTAGTGTCCATTCCGTCAAGGGTTCCTCTGAGCTGAGCGTACTCAAATACCATAGCTTCAAGAGGCGTATTGCCTGTCCTCTCGCCTATACCGAAAAGCGATGTATTGACACCGCAGCAGCCATATATCCATGCAGTAGACGCATTTATAACAGAACGATAGAAGTCGTTATGTCCATGCCACTCCAGAAGCTCGTTGGGAACTCCTGCATAATGATGCAGACCATATATGATACCGGCTATACTTCTGGGCAGTACCGTACCGGGAAATGTAACGCCATAGCCCATTGTATCGCAAACCCTTATCTTGATAGGCATGCCTGTTTCGTCCATAAGCTTCATAAGCTCTGAAGCAAACGGCACTACAAAGCCGTAAAAGTCCGCTCTTGTTATATCCTCAAAATGGCATCTTGGCCTTATACCTGTTTCTATACATTGGCGTATCACAGAGAGGTAATGCTTCATTATCTCGCTTCTTGTCATATTCATCTTATAGAAAATATGATAATCGGAACAGCTTACAAGAATACCTGTTTCCTTAACGCCTATTGCCTTTACAAGCTCAAAGTCCTTCTTGCTGGCTCTTATCCATGATGTTACCTCAGGGAACCTGTAGTCCTTCTCAAGACACTTGTAAACAGCCTCTTGATCCTTTTTGGAATACACAAAGAACTCGCTTTGTCTTATAATTCCCTTAGGTCCTCCCAGTTTATGTAAAAGTCTGTATATATGTGCGATCTGCTCAACAGTATACGGCTCTCTCGCCTGCTGACCGTCTCTGAAGGTGGTATCGGTTATCCATATATTATCGGGCATATCCATTGGCACGATCCTGTGGTTAAAGGCTATTTTGGGGACTTCATCATATCCATATAAATTCTCAAACAAATTTGGCTTTTCAACGTCCTGAAGAGGATATGTTGATTCTCTTCTTTCAATTACATTTGTCTTTGGATTAAATATGAACATTGCTTCACCTCCTGAGCTTTAAAATTTGATGATACATATAATTTTAACTCTATTAGACTGATATGTCAACACTAAACCTTTAGTTTCTGAATTATTTATTGTCTTGTTGTTCAAAATTATT
>CANQBT010000074.1 GCA_947589405.1 uncultured Clostridia bacterium
ACCTATTTCCGTTATGGGAATGGACGCCCATCACGAATGGGCGCTGCATGGACCTTATCTTGATAAATCCCTTGTGCGAAACTATATGTGGTACAACATTTCGGGAGATATTATGGAGTATGCTCCCAATGTAAGGTACTGCGAGGTATTTCTGAACGGAGAATACAGAGGACTTTACCTTATGACGGAAACCATTACCAATGGCGATAACTGTAGACTCAAGCTTCAGAGAAGCATAAAGGGCGAAAAATTCACAGGCTATCTTGTAAGGACAGACAGACCTGTGGAAGCAGAGCTTGATCAGCCTCGTGCCATAAATGTCTTTACAGAAAGAGTAAAGATATTCAGAGATGATATGGCTATAAGATATCCGGGAAAGTCAACGCTGACAGAGGAAAATGCCAAAGAGATAGAACTGGATATATCCGCATTTGAAAAGGCTCTCTTTTCTTATGACCACGACACAGAGGATTATGGCTTCTGGAATTACATAGATGTGGATAATTTTATAGATTATTATATTATAAATGAATTTACATGCAATGTAGATATGGGCAGCTATTCCACCTATATGTACAAAATACCCGGAGAAAAGTATAAGATGTGCGTATGGGACTTTAACAATTCCTGTAACAACTATACTCAGGAGGTTCATGGCAGTTACGGATTTATTGTAGCCGAAAGCGGTTATTACGGCATGCTTGCCAGAGATGAGGAATTTGAACACAAGGTAATAGACAGATACAGAGATCTGAGAAAGACATATCTGAGCGAAAAACGGCTCACGGAATATATAAACGATACTCTGGAGTGGCTGGGACCTGCCGTAGACAGAAATTATGCAAGGTGGAAAACGGCTTATGAAACAGATATGCTTTTTACGCCTGAGGACAGCGCTCCTGTGGAAAGGAATCAGTATACTCCCGATGAAGCGAGAAGGTTCCTGCGGGATTGGATAATAGAGAGAGGGATATGGCTGGATAGGAATATAGATGTGCTCAGGCATTATTCGCACCCTTCCAGAAATAAGGATTGGGATCACTGATAGGGCTTTCATGCATAAGATGAGAGCTGTACATGTATCTGAAAGAGGCGGAACGTTATGAAAAAATTTATAGTTATAGTGTGCATTATAGTAGTTGCTTTATTTGTGATCAATACGGCATACTATAATATGGGCTTATATTTTGATTTCGGTTCTGATGATAAAGAGGCGGATACCTTTGTGACCACAATGGGAAAGGATATATACCTTGAGAAGGGCAACCGTTTCCAAAAATTTGAGATACGTGGTGTTGATATGGGCGTAGGCGTTCCGGGAGAATGGGCTACGGATTTTGCCATAGACAAGGAGACCTATAAGAGATGGTTCAAGGAAATACAGGATATGGGCGCAAATACCATAAGGGTATATACCATACTCCACGATGATTTCTATAATGCTTTTTATGAATATAACGAGCACAATGTATCTCCTCTCTATCTCATACAGGGCGTATGGGTAGAGGATTATGATATGTACTGCCATATGGACGCCTATGACCCTGAATTTTACGGACATTTTACTCAGGACTGCCGTACTATGGTAGATGTTATACATGGCAATAAAAACATATCCTTAAGCTATGGCAATAAGGGCAACGGCATATACAGAAAAGATGTTACACCATGGGTAATAGGCTATATTCTGGGCGTTGAGTGGGAGCATTATACTGTCGAATATACCAATCAGAAAAATGAAGGCATGGACAATTATGAAGGCAAGTATATGTTTACTACTGAGGACGCATCTCCCTTTGAAAGCTTTCTGGCGGAGGTGGGAGATAAAATAATAGAGTATGAAACAGAGAGATACGGCACACAAAGGCTTGTTGCCTTTGCCAACTGGCCTACTACGGATCCCTTTGTATATCCCGAAAGCGTTGTTATTGCCAGAAACAAGACCACCTGTATAGATATTGAAAATATAAAGATAAACAGAGTATATTTCCTTGCAGGCACATTTGCCTCTTATCATATATACTCCTACTTCCCGGACTATCTTGAGATAATGCGGGCTACGGCATCCTTTACGGAAGACGATTATAACGAAAGGCTCGGTCCTTCAAACTGGGGCAATATGAAATACTTTGTATCACAGCTGAAGGGCACCAGAATAACGGAGTATCTCCAGGACAGATATTACATAGACCGAAAGGGCAGATATAATACATATCTTGCCTATCTTAAAGCCATTAATTCATACCATACCGTTCCCGTAGTTATAAGCGAATACGGTGTGACCACAGGACGTGGTATGGCTCAGATGGACGCCAATACCGGCAGGAATCAGGGTCATATGTCCGAGCAGGAGCAGGGGCAGGGCATTATAGACTGCTATAACGATATAATGGACGCAGGCTGTGCAGGCAGCTGTATATTCTCATGGCAGGACGAATGGTTCAAGAGAACATGGAATACAAAGCCAAATGTGGATCTGGATAAGACTCCCTACTGGAGTGATTACCAGACAAACGAACAGTTCTTTGGCGTTCTAACATTTGATCCCGGAGAGGAAAAAAGCATATGCTATGTTGACGAGGACGTTTCCGACTGGGCAAAGGGAGATATTGTGACCTCCAATAAGGATATGGAGCTTTCAATGAAGTATGACGAAAAGTTCCTGTACTTCCTTATTCACAAAAGCAGCAGCATATCTGAAGATGAATCTATTTATATTCCTTTGGATATAACGCCAAAGACAGGGACCACATACTGCTTTAATTACAACATAGCCTTTGAAAACCCTGCGGATTTTGTAATAAAAATACAGGGAAAGGAAAACAGCAGGATACTTGTGCAGAAAAGGTATGAAGCACTCAATGCCATATACGGCAGAGATTATTACGGAGAGCTGCCGTACTTTGATCCTCCCGAAGCAGACGGTCCCAAATTTACAAAAATACTTATGCCTTTGACCAAGACAGAGTATATACCTCACAGAAACAGCAAAAAATCCTCCGGCAGGACCTTTGAAACGGGAAAGCTCAAATATGGCAATGCCAATCCCGATTCTCCCGATTTCAATTCTCTGGCGGATTACTGCTTCAGCGGTGAAAACAATGAATATATAGAATTACGTGTGCCCTGGGGACTTCTTAATTTCAGCAATCCCTCAGAAATGGAGATACACAATGACTATTATGAAAAATACGGTATAGAAAATCTTTCAATAGACAAGATGTATGTAGGTATATCCGATACGGCAAACAGAGACGAGGTAATCCCTATGGAAACATTCCCTCTCAAGAGCTGGACGCTTGATGTTACCGCTCACGAAAGACTTAAGAAATCATATTATATGATAAAGGATTACTGGGCTTCCCTTGATATGGAGATGAGCAAAAATGGGTAGTGAATATTTGCTTTATATCTATGGAGTTATATGCACCTGCATGATAGTTTTCAATATTGTTTACAATATGATAATGAACGGCAGAGATCATAAGCTCAGAGAAAATATTGAAAAATACGATATGTTTATAGCCGGCGCACTTAATGAGATACGTGAGGGCAGGAAGCTGCCCAAAAGCCATTACAGGCGTATGGAGAGAATGCTTTCAAGCACTATGGGACTTATGGCTGCGGAAACTGCTCTCGGACGTCATGTGGAGTTTGGAAACGAAGCCGCTGTAGAGTATCTCAGATCTCTTGGGCCTATATTTGTAAAGCTTGCCAAAAAATATGAAAAGCGTGAGAATCTCCAGACTGCGTTTTTTGCATACTTTATAGGCGATGAAAAATTCAAGGGCTGTCTCCCTGTTGAAGAGCTTCAGAAGATACTTATAGACTATGCGGCAAAGGATAGCTTTTACTGTAGGGTAAACGCTATGCGTGCGCTCTATGCCTTTGGCGATGTACAGTCTATAGCGGACGCAGTTACCATATGCGACCGTAAGGACGCCTTCTTTCATGCAAAGGTGCTTCAGGACGGACTGCTTACATATCACGGCGACAGCGATGCCCTTATAGAAATTTTGTGGAAGCGTTTCAACGGCTTTAAGGAAGCGACACAGGTTGCTCTGCTGAATTACATACGCTTTGAATCAGACAAATACAGCGCCAATATGCTTGAGATACTGGCAGACGAAAGCAGAAGTAAGGAGCTTAGGCTTGCTGCCATACGTTATCTGGGAAAATATCCCAATGAAGGCGCAAGAGAGATACTTAAGAAATTTGCTTCGGACAAGGATTCCGTAAACTGGGACTATACAGCTGTAAGCGCATCATCTCTTGCTCGTTATAAGGGTCAGGACGTTACAGATGTGCTTATAGAAGCCATGCTCAGTACAAACTGGCATGTAAGGAATAATTCCTCTATGAGTCTTAGAATGCGTGGTGTATCATATACAGAGATACCCGAAAATATAAGAATGGACAGATATGCAGATGAAATGCTGAGATACAGGCTCAGAGACGGTAATGAAGATACTGTGGAGGCGGCATCATGAGAGATTTTATGCAGATATTCTTCAATTTTGTGGGATTGTTTTTTGTGCTGTATATGATAGGCTATTCCAGCTTCCTTTTCTTTGCCGTAGTGGTAGGCACATCTACGCTTCATGGAGCCAAGCGCCGTAATATACTTAAAAACGAGCTTATTGAGGACTATTATCTTCCTGTTTCTGTGCTTATACCTGCGTATAATGAAGAAGCGACCATTGTTTCTACCATACATTCTCTTCTTTTGCAGGATTACAAGATATATGAGATAATAGTTGTAGACGACGGTTCTAAGGACGAAACATCGGCTGCTGTGCTCAGAAGCTATAAAATGAAGCGCACAGACCGTCCCATACAGCGGCTTATACATACTCATAGGATAGAGTATGTATACGAGGGAAAGGTAGGCAATATACCTATCACCCTTATCAGAAAGGAAAACGGCGGAAAGGCGGACGCTCTCAATGTAGGCATAAATGCCAGCAGATACCCTTATTTTTTATGTATAGATGCGGATTCTGTGCTGCAATACGATTCACTCAGCAAAATAGTACGTCCCGTACTTGAAGATGACAATGTTGTGGCAGTAGGCGGTGCTGTGCGTCCCTGTAACGGTACTGAAATAAAAGAAGGAAGGGTAGTGCATTATGGACTTCCCAACAAGCTTCTTTCCTGTATGCAGGTGTTGGAGTATGACCGTTCATTCCTTGCAGCCAGAATATTGTTTGACCAATTTAACGGAAGTATTATTATTTCGGGAGCCTTCGGATTGTTTAAAAAGAGTATTGTAGTAAGCGCAGGAGGTTATGAAGCCGATACTGTAGGAGAGGACATGGAGCTTGTGGTAAAGATGCATGTATTCTGTCGTGAAAATAAGATACCCTACAGAATACGCTATGCTTCAGATGCAATATGCTGGACGCAGGTGCCTGAAAAGTTTACGGATCTGTGCAAGCAGAGAAGGCGCTGGCATATAGGACTTTTCCAGAGTATGATAACACACAGGAACATTTTGGGAAATCTTGACTATGGTCTTGTAGGCTTTGTTTCATATTTGTATTTTCTTATATATGAGCTGTTTTCACCTTATATAGAGGTGTTTGGCGTATGCACTATGGTACTTGCTATGGTTCTGGATTTTCTGAACGTGCCTTTCATGTTACTGTATATGGCAATATATGTTGTGTTTTCGTCAATGCTGTCGCTTACGGCATTCTTTGCAAGAATACATACTATAGACCAAAAACTTTTGTTTACCGATGTACTTAAGGCAATAGGTCTTTGCGCAGCAGAGGTATCATTCCTTAGATTTGCTCTTGCGTGGGTAAGAATGACTTCTCTTATAGGATACCACAAAAAGAAAACCGACTGGGGCGAGATCGAAAGACAGTATATCAATTTCAGCTGATAAATTCTCAGTTGTATATATTAGTATAAAAACGGTAAAAAACTGACTCCCGAAATTCAGATTAATATCCGATATAGGGAGTCAGTTTTTTGATGCTTTTGATTTAACAATATTCGACCCTTCAGTCAGCTATCGCTGACAGCTTCCCTCGAAAAGGGACGCCTTAGGTTTATGTTTTCCAAATGCCTTTATATTGTTGAAAAATCAGTATTTATTACTAACTAAGAAAGTAGGGGACACATACACGTAAGCCGTCCCTTAGCCCTTCAGGGCGTAAGGGAAGGTGTCCGCCCAACCACTTCTTTCCAATAAAATTGTTTTTACATTGGGCGGACGGAAGGGTACCTAACCCCAAAATTCACCGCAACAGCCTTATAACTTACAATTATCTCCTGCTATACAAGGCAGTTTTATTTTCAGCGTCCCAGTAAACGTTTACGCCAAGAGCATTGCCAAGTACACGGAATGGTATATACATTCTGCCGGCTGTTATTTCAGCTCTCACGCCGTTTTCCATTAAAACAGGCTTGCTGCCCAAAAGCATTTCAGAGCTGCCTGCCGTAAATGATACGGTATTCTTGCCTGTATGTATGGTAGCGGTTTTTGTAACGGCGTTCCATTTTACTATATCGCTTTCCATAGCGTTTTCGGGATTTTCTCCTCTTATTGCAGTTGCCGCAAAGCGAAGGGGAACAAGCATGGAGCTTGATTCAGGCTGTATATAGGGCGCTGCGTCTGTGAGAAATTCCTCATCGCCTACTGTAATTACGCTGCTGCCTACAGTTACCCTTACATCGCCTGAGATCGTATCTTCAGAGTCATTTTCATCATTATCGTAATTCTCGTCTGTAGTTTCCTCGCTGTTTTCTTTGGTAGCAGGGATATATCCTCTTATCCCTCTGATCTTTCCGCCTCTTGAGCCTCTCTTTGTTGTAGTTTCCGTCACGGCTTCCGTAACGGTTACGGTTGAAGCTTCAACCGTAGTGGCTTCTGTTGTTGTGGTCCATATATCCTCAGTCACATAGGCTGTTTTATATCCGTTTGCCGCTGCAAATTTATCTGCTGCGGAATCCTTTATCACCTTAAGCGTGATCTTTGACTTGCTGCAGCCGCTGAAGGCTTCATTGTCTATAGTAACTGTGCTTGACGGTATCGTAACCGATGAAAGGGCAGTACACCAATTAAAAACGCCTTTGGGAATTGTCGTAATATTTTTTGGCAAAACTATTGATCTTAGCTTTGTACAATGGTCAAAGGCAAACTCTCCTATGCTTGTTATACTGCTTGCCATCGATACACTTTCAAGAGTAAGGCAGTTTTTAAATGCCTCTTTGCCTATGGCTTTTACTTCAGCTCCGCTTATAGACGCAGGTATGTTTACCGACTTAACGCTGCCTGTAAAGCCTGTGACAGTTCCCGTTGCTGTGTCAAACACAACAGAGCCGCCTTCGGCAGGCAATTCTACGGCAGTTCCCGATAAGACAGGCTCAACAACAGCCGTTGTGACCACAGCCGTATTTTCCGCATAGCCTGCATTAACGCCTAGAGTCAGCATTGCTGCCGCAAGTACAAAACCCGTTATTTTTTTCTTGTTCATATACATCCTCCTTTTTATATTCTATTTCTTCCTACCTATTTCATTGAGATCATAAGGTGTCTTTTGGTATACGTAATAATTCAGCCAGTTTGTATACAAAAGTGAGCTGTGTGCCTTCCACAGAGAAAGGGGACCCTCCTTAGGATCGTCGTTTTTGAAATAGTGTTTTGGAATATCTATATCCAACCCTTTTTCCAAATCTCTGAAATATTCATTTTTAAGGGTATCGGAATCATATTCGGAATGTCCCATTACAAATATCTGGCTTCCGTCGTCGTCTGCCACTATGTATACTCCCGACTCCTCTGATGCAGAAAGTATATTAAGACCCTTTACCTTTTCTATATCCTCTTTTCTTACCTCAGTATGGCGTGAGTGAGGAACATAGAATATATCGTCAAAACCCCTTAAAAGATCCTCGTGCTTATACACCTTAGTGTGGGGAAATACTCCGAATACCTTTTTATCAAGCTGATATTTAGGCACGCCGTAGTGGTAATAAAGTCCTGCCTGAGCACCCCAGCATATGTGGAATGTGCTGTTTACATTTGACTTTGTCCATTCAAATATTTCCGTCAGCTCCTGCCAGTAGTTTACCTCCTCATAGGGCAGATGCTCTACGGGAGCCCCTGTTATTATCATACCGTCGAATTTCTGAGCCCTTACTTCAGGGAACACCTTATAGAATTCCTGCAAATAATCCTCGGAAGTATTTTTGGAAATATGGCTTTCCATATGAAGGAAGCTTACCTCCAGCTGCAAGGGTGTGTTTGACAAAAGCCTTAACAGCTGTACCTCAGTTTCCTGTTTATTAGGCATAAGATTCAGTATCAATATTTTAAGAGGTCTTATATCCTGATGAAAAGCCCTCTCCTCTCCCATAACAAATATTCTCTCTTCATTCAGAATACCCTTTGCAGGTAAATTGTCCGAAACCTTAATAGGCATGTAATATCACTCTTTCCAATATTTTTATAAAACACAGTATAAGTATACCATAAAAATGAAAAAAAGACTAGACTATTTTTAAATTATGTTATACAATAAAGTTAATTATATTTGTCTACCAATGACAGGAGGGAAATTAATAATGGAAAAACCCAATTTTGACGTATTGCTTCCTATATTCAGAGATGTTTCCTATCCCATTACAGACTTCGGCGCTGTATGTGATGCCAGAACAGATAATAAGGAAGCCTTCAGAAAGGCTATAGAAAAATGTAATGCCGACGGCGGCGGTTCTGTTGTAGTACCAAGAGGTGTTTGGTATACCGGCCCTATAGAGCTTATGAGCAATGTTAATCTTCATTTGCAAAACGGTGCGGTCATATTCTTTTCAAACAATCCTGCGGACTATCCTCTTATAAACACAAGCTTTGAGGGTCTGTTCATGTACCGCTGCGTATCTCCCATATACGGCAGGGATCTTGAAAATATTGCCATTACGGGAGAAGGCGTAATAAACGGCAACGGCAGACTGTGGCGTCCTGTCAAGCAATGGAAAATGGCTGAACGCAACTGGGTGGAAACGGTAAGTGCAGGCGGTATAGTCGACGACACAGGCGATGAGATAGTATGGTGGCCTTCGGAGACCAATCTTGAAGCCAACAGGACTCTTATACCAAACCCTGCGCTTTATAAGAACAAAGAGGTATGCGAGAAATATCACAGCTTTTTAAGACCTGTGCTTCTCAATCTTACAAGATGCAACAGAGTACTTTTGGACGGACCTACATTCCAGAATTCACCTGCATGGGGCATTCACCCATGGCTTTGCAAAAATGTGACTATAAGAAATATAAATGTCAGAAATCCATGGTTTGCGCAGAATGCCGATGGCTTGGATATAGACAGCTGTAAGTATGTAAAGGTATACAATTCCATATTTGATGTAGGCGATGATGCCATATGCATAAAGTCCGGCAAGAACGAGGACGGCAGAAAGCTTGGCATGCCTTCTGAATTTGTGGATATTAACAACTGTATAGTATATCATGGTCACGGCGGCTTCGTAGCCGGCAGCGAAATGTCAGGCGGTCTAAGAAATATATTCGTAAGTGACTGTACATTCATAGGCACAGATATTGGCATTCGTTTCAAGAGCTGCTTAGGCAGAGGCGGTGTTGTAGAGAAAATATATATCGACAACATCAATATGATAAGCATCAAGAACGAAGCCATTACATTCAATATGGGCTATGACATGGACACAAAAGAGGGTCAGGAGATAACTCCCGAAGAGGTCCCCGAATTCAAGAATATATATATAAACGATGTCAACTGTACGAAGGCAGGCAAGCCAATATCAGTATCGGGCCTTCCGCAGATGCCTATACATGACGTACATATAAGCAATTTCACATGCAAGACAAATGCAAAGGTAGAGCTTAAGGAATGTCACAATATTTTCCAGACGAACATCAAGCTTATAAAGGTAGTCGCAGACGATGATATTGCCAATTCTCTTGCAGCAGAGCTTCAGTAAATACGGTGTATCGTCAGCACTTGTATGTGTGTAAAGTTTTTTATGAAAGAGGGGAACGCATATGAAGAAATTTATTGCATTTATTATGAGTATTGTAATGTCTGTTGCCGTGATATTTTCATCGTCGGCAACGGCTGCGGACAATTATGTTATACAAAAAAACCTGTATGACGCAGGCTCCTACAGCTGGTACAACACCCTTAACAATATGCAGAAGTTTATGTATGATTATTCTCTTACTATGCTTAAGCCCGAGAATATAGATGAAGAGAACAAAGTAAGGTATACCATAAATATAAATGGATATGTTGATGTCAAGAATGACGATGTATGGGAAACGATGTTTGCTGTGGTATACGACAATCCTCAGCTGTATTGGCTCAGCGTAACAAGAGTAAACGGTCAGGTGTGGTATGACGGAATAACCGATACTACAAATGTATATATGGAGTTTTTCGCAGCCGGCTCATGTGCCGAAGTAAAGGCATCTGATAAAAAAATGGCGGAGATATTGGCTGATGTGAAACGGCAAACAGACTCCATAAGTACAAATTACGGCAAGGTCAGATATATACATGATTATTTATGCAAGATAACGGATTATGATTATAACTCAGCAGAGGTCAAGGAAAAATACTAT
>CANQBT010000075.1 GCA_947589405.1 uncultured Clostridia bacterium
AAACGGAAGTCCTAAGCCAAAGGGTTGTACATATACCGCCCTTTCAAGAGTTGCGGAAAGCCTTGAAAAAAACGGAGTGGAGGCAGAGATAATACACATAGGCGCCAATGTAACAAGCGGCTGTATGGGCTGTGGCTACTGCCGCAATGCCGGAAAGTGTGTAAATGACAATGATTGTCTTAACTCACTTTTGGATAAAATAAAGTCCGCAGACGGCTATGTATTCGGCTCACCTGTACACTATGCTTCTGCAAGCGGTACCATAACCGCTTTTCTCGACAGACTTTTCTACAGTAGTGGTTCATCTCTGGCATACAAGCCGGGCGCTGTAGTATGCACGTGCAGAAGAGGCGGCGCTACTGCTACCTTTGACCAACTCAACAAGTATTTTACAATAAACAATATGCCTATAGTGTCATCTAACTACTGGAATATGGCTCACGGCAACACACCTGAAGAAGTGGTTCAGGATAAGGAAGGCATGCAGATAATGAGCATACTTGGAAAAAACATGGCATGGATCATCAAGTGCATAGAAGCAGGCAAGGCGAACGGCGTTCCCGTACCCGAAGCAGAAGCCAAAACAACTACCAATTTCATAAGATAAAACAGGCACATATTTACCCTTTGATTTATAGTATAAAACAAAGTATAAATTTGAGGGTGCGCTATGAATAATGTAATTTTGCTGACAGCAGTACCCATGAATACTGCTGTCTTTATTTTTGACATAAAGAAAAGTCCCTGTAGTGACAGACTCAATGAGCTTGGCTTTACAAAGGGCACAAGAATAGTTCCTCTTCACGAAAGTCCCGGCAGAAGCGCCGCCGCATATTTTGTAAAGGGAGCGGTCATTGCCCTCAGAAACACAGACGCCGATACCATATATGTAAGTATGGAGGAAAGCTGTTATGATTAAAAAGGTGTTGCTCGTGGGTAATCCCAACACAGGAAAAAGCACTATATTCAATGCCCTTACAGGCAAACATCAGCATACAGGCAACTGGTCAGGAAAGACTGTGGGCAATGCATCGGGCATTATGAAATATAAAAACAGGGAGTTTGAAATTACAGATCTGCCGGGAATATATTCCCTTGATCCCATATCGGAAGATGAAAAACAGGCTGTAGACTGCCTTAAATCAGGCATTGCTCATCTTATAGTAGTGGTACTTGACGCAACCTGTCTTGAAAGAAATCTGATACTGGCTTCCGAAATCACGAAGCTTTGTACCAATGTAATTGTGTGCGTGAATCTTCTTGACGAAGCTGAAAAGAAAGGAATATCAGTCGATATAGACAAACTAGGCAAAATGCTTAAAACAAAGGTAATACCCACAAAAGCCAGAAGCGGTATAGGGATCCGTGAGCTTAAGGAGGAAATTTATTCGTACAACAAAAAATGCGGCTGCTGTTGCTGTTCTGCTGATTGTATATACAGAAATTGCGTATATTCAGACCAGGATATTATAAATAACAAAGACAGAAAAATAGACCGCATACTTACAAGCAGAATATTCGGTATACCTATAATGCTCCTTCTGCTATGCTGTATACTTTGGATAACCATATGGGGCGCCAACTATCCCTCAGGCATTTTAAGCCATTTCTTTGGAAGGATAGAGGAGTTTCTTTTGATTTATTTTGAGGATTCAAATATACTTATAAGAGGACTTCTCATAGAAGGAGTATTCAGAACGCTTAGCTGGGTAGTTTCTGTAATGCTTCCGCCTATGGCCATATTCTTTCCTCTATTTACGATACTGGAGGATCTGGGCTATCTTCCGAGAATAGCCTTTAATATGGACCATATTTTTAAAAAAGCAAATGCTCACAGCAAAATGATACTGAGTATGTGTATGGGTCTTGGCTGCAATGCGGCAGGCGTTATATCCACCAGAATAATAGAATCCAAAAAGGAAAGGCTTATTGCTATAATCACAAATAACTTTATGCCCTGCAACGGCAGATTTTCTTCTCTTATTATGCTGGCTACCGTCTTTATATCGGGAGGTATGCTCGTAAGCGTAAAGGTTGCCCTTGCCGTTACCGCCGCAATACTTTCAGGCGTATTAATAACATTTATAGTTTCGTATATACTTTCAAATACCGTATTGAAGGGTGAACAGTCATCTTTTGTGCTGGAGCTTCCGCCCTACAGAGCGCCCCAGCCTATGGCTATAATACGCAGAAGTATAAGAGAAAGAATAGTATATGTCCTTTTCAGAGCTGTAGCCGTTGCCGCTCCTGCCGGCGCAGTAATATGGCTTTTGCAGAACGTATCATATAACGATATAACGCTACTGGCATATATAGCAGATTTTCTGGATCCCTTTGCACGCCTTATGGGACTTGACGGCTATATTCTGACAGCGTTTATAATAGGTATGCCCGCAAATGAGATCGTAATTCCCATAGTGCTCATGTGCTATACGAGAAGCAGCGGACTCATAGAATTCAATTCTCTTTCAGAGCTTGGAGAGCTTCTAAGGGCAAACGGCTGGACTTATATAACGGCAATATGCACCATGATTTTTTCGCTTAACCATTTTCCCTGTGCGACCTCTCTCCTTACAATAAAAAAGGAAACAGGCAGTATGAAATGGACTGTCGCTTCCTTTGTTATACCTACAGGTGTGGGTATCATATTGTGTATAGCCGCTAACTGTATTCTTAAATTGTTATAAACATTTTATAATTTAAAAGCGCCGATCTTATACAATCTGTCTACCGCTTTTATTACGCCTATTTTGCCATGATGCCATGTAAGGCCGCCCTGCATATATACGGTATAAGGCTCCTTCATGGGAGCATCGGCGCTCAGCTCGATAGAGCTGCCCTGAACAAAGGCACCTGCCGCCATTATGACCTTACAGTCATAGCCGGGCATATCCCATGGCTCAGGCTTTACATAGCTGTCCACAGCGGCACCTGACTGTATTCCATAACAAAATTCAATTACATTTTCAGGCGTTTTCATCTGTATTGCTTCAACAATATCGGGTCTTGGCTCATTTACCTTAGGCATGCATTCAAAGCCAAGTCTTTCAAATACAGCAGAAGCAAAAATCGCCGTTTTAAGACTTGCATTGACTACATTGGGAGCCAGAAAAAGTCCCTGAAGCAAAGCTGTTGTCACGCCTAAGCTGGGACCCACCTCCTTACCCATGCCGGGAGCCGTCAGCCTGAATGCGGCATTTTCAACATATTCTCTTTTACCTACGATATAACCGCCTACGGGAGCAAGTCCCCCGCCGGGATTTTTTATAAGAGAGCCGACTGCCATATCGGCACCCACATCTGTAGGCTCAAGTACATCTGCAAACTCACAGTAGCAGTTATCTACCATACATATAATATTTGGGTCTATACCCTTAACAATATCTATTATTTTTTTTACCGTATCTATTGTAAGGCTTGGTCTGTATTCGTAGCCCTTTGATCTTTGTATGGTCACAAGCCTTGTTTTTTTGCTTATAACAGAGGGTATGTTTTCAAAATCCACAGTTCCGTCTTTTTGCAGGGGCAATTCCTTGTATATAACGCCATAGTCTGTAAGAGAGCCCTTCACTTTTCTCTTGGCGCCTATTACTCCCTCCAGCGTGTCATAGGGAGCACCTGCTATAGATACAAGCTCATCACCATATCTCAGATTGCCGAAAAGAGCAACTGTCAGAGCGTGAGTCCCTGAAATTATCTGAGCCCTTACAAGAGCGGATTCGGTATTGAAAACATCGGCATATATATCCTCAAGCTTATCTCTGCCAATATCGTTATAGCCATAGCCCGTTGTACCGCAGAATGCAGAATCGCTCAAATTATTTTTTTGCATTGCTCTAAGCACTTTATACTGATTCTGTTCACTTATATCATCTATTTCGTTGAATTTATCCCTTATGCTTTTTTCAGCGTCAAGGCAGAAATCCAGCACCTTCTCATCTATTCCGAATTCTTTAATAATATAGTCTTTCAGCATAGTAACTCCTTAACATCGTTTTTTATAAATTCAGCAATCTCCTTTGCGCTGCCATAGTCATTCACATCTATCCATGTACCGTTGCTCTGATGTCTGAACCATGTAAGCTGACGTCTTGCAAAATGTCTTGTATCTCTTTTGAGTATATATACTGCGTCATCAAGTGAATACTCGCCCTTAAGATAGTCTATTATTTCTTTATATCCGAGACCCTTCATGGATACAAGCGAGGTGTCATATTTTGCCATAAGGCCCTTTACTTCCTCTACAAGGCCCTGTTCAAGCATAATATCAATACGCTTTTCGATACGGTCATATAGCATAGCCCTGTCCATATTGAGTATATAGCTCTTTACGGTATAGGCAGGCTCTCTCAGCCGTTCACGCTTGTTATATTCAGAAAATTTTTCTCCTGTATCTTTTATATATTCAATAGCCCTTATGACTCTTTTTACATTGTTGGGGTGAACGGTCACGGCATATTCGGGATCAAGGGATCTGAGCATGTCATAAACATAGTCATTGCCCTTTTCATTCGCTGTATTTTCAAGTGCAGCTCTCAGATCGTTATCCTTTTCACCCGGAGTAAAGTCATTGTCATATATAAGTCCGTTTACATAAAAGCCTGTTCCACCTACAAGTATAGGCATTTTATTGTGGGAATATATTTCGGTCAAAGCCTCTTTGGCAAGCTTCTGGAACACAGCTATTGAAAAATCCTCATTGGGACTGAGGGAATCGATAAGATAATGCTTAATGCCCTTCTTCTCGTCCTCCGTGATCTTGGCTGTACCTATATCCATACCCTTATAGACCTGCATTGAATCTGCTGATATTATTTCCCCGTCGATCAAGCGAGCCAGTTCTACAGACACGGCGGTTTTGCCGCAGGCTGTAGGCCCTGCTATGGTAATCAAAGGCGGTTTCATACAGATCACCTCATTTCAAAGACTTATTATACTATTTCAAAATGAAAATGTAAATAATTTTTGGAAATTTGCCTATACTTATTTTATTGAATAAAAAAATGGATTTCATTTTATTGTAATATAATTGTAATTGTAAATAGGCGAAAAAAAGTGTATTATAGTATTATGGTTATTTTGTAAATTTTTGGAGGTAGAACTGTATGTTCGGAAAAGATATAGGAATAGATTTGGGAACAGCTAATACTCTTGTCTATGTAAGAGGCAAAGGTATTATTATAAATGAGCCTTCCGTTGTTGCGATCGATACCGTTACCAAAGAGGTATTGGCAGTAGGCAGCGAGGCCAGGGAAATGATAGGCAGAACGCCCTGTAACATAGTTGCAATAAGGCCTATGAAAAATGGTGTTATAGCAGATTATGCTGTTACCGAAGCTATGCTCAGATATTTTGTCAAAAAGGTCTATCCCCAAAATTCATTTGCCCCTAAGCCAAGAATAGTCATATGCGTTCCCTCAGGCGTAACAGCTGTTGAAAAGCGTGCTGTAATAGAAGCGGCAGCAGGAGCAGGCGCCAGAGAAAAGCATGTATTTGTTATTGCCGAACCTATGGCGGCGGCACTTGGCGCAGATCTGCGTGTTGAAGAGCCTGCCGGCAATATGGTGGTAGATATTGGCGGAGGTACAAGCGAGGTTGCCGTTATCTCTCTTGGCGGTATTGTTGCAAGCCGTTCTGTCAGAGTAGCGGGTGATCAGTTTGATACCAATATTATTAATTACGTAAGAAAGAACTACAATATCGCAATAGGGGAAATAACTGCCGAAAAGATAAAAAAGACTGTAGGCTGTGCCTACATTGATAACGATACAAAGATAGAGGAAATAACAGTTAAAGGACGAGATCTCATGACAGGTCTGCCCAAGTCGCTTACCGTTAATTCCTCACAGATACAAAAGGCTCTCTCAGAGCCTATAGATACGATAGTTGACGCTATAAAATGTACTCTTGAGGACACTCCGCCCGAACTTGCTGCCGATATTATGGAGATCGGTATATATCTTACGGGAGGAGGAGCGCTTTTAAAAGGTCTTGATAAGCTTATCAATATAGAAACAGGCATGCCTGTATATATAGCTAAGGATCCTCTCAACTGCGTTGCCGCAGGAGCAGGCAGGATCATAGAAGATATAGATATAATCAATAAGCTGTCCACAGGAGAAAAAAGGACTTTAAATTAAAGGTTATGATATTGTGAAAAGTAAATATAAATTTGTAGCCATTATATTGGCAGCGGTGTCTATCGGCTGCGCAGGATTTTCATATAAGCGAAATTCACCGACGCCGGCGGACGCTGCTCTTGGATACGTTATGACTGCCGCAGAAGCTCTTAATGTTAAAATAATAGATAAGCTTGGCAATATAGCCGGCTATTTCAGAGGAATAAACAGTCTTAACGCAGAAAATGAAGCTCTCAGAGAAGAGCTGTTATCTGCAAGAGCGCAGCTCAGCAGCCTTAAGCTTGTTGAAGATGAGAATATCCAGCTCAGCGCTCTTCTTAAAATGCAGAATGATTATTCGGATTATCCCACGATCGGTGCCAGAGTCATAGCAAAGGATCCGGGAAACTGGTTCGATACCTTTATTATAGACAAGGGAACAAATTATGGGCTAAAAAAGAACATGGCTGTGATAACTGCCGACGGTCTGGCAGGAAAAATAAGCGAATGCGGTTATAACTATTCAAAGGTAGTTTCTATAATAGACGATACAGATGCCGTAAGCGCACAAAGTGTCCGTACGAACAGTATGGGATATGTAACAGCCGACTATTCCGAAGAAGCGCAATGCAGAATGCAGTATTCGGAAAACAATTCAGATATACTCGCAGGGTATAAGCATAGGTCATGTCAAGAAGCTTATAACAGACGATAAAACCTCATTGAAATACGCCATTATACAACCGTCTGTTGATTTTTCATCTCTTGATCATGTACTTGTAATATGCAAGGATCTTAAATACGAATTTGAAGAGGTAACAACGACCGAGAGCGAGGGAGAAAAATGATATATATAGTTTATTTTTTGACTTCTCTGCTTATTTTTATGTTTCAGTCAACTCTCGGTCAATATATTGCGATCGCCGGCATTGTGCCCAACATAATGCTTGCATATATTGTGAGCACAGGCTATAAGAGCAATGCTGAAAACGGACTTATTATCGGCATAATAATGGGTCTGCTTCAGGATTGCTTCTTTGGCTATTATATAGGCTGCAATCTTTTTTTGTACGGTATAATAGGCTATACGGCAGGTGTGCTCTCAAAAGACCTTTACAAAAACAATGTTGCCACATCTGTTTTTTTTACATTGATAGCTACATTGTTTTATAACTTTGGATTTTATGTGCTTAACATTTTGCTCAGAGGTTACACGGATTTCACGGCTTATATATACATGAGGATACTCCCTGAGTTGGTCTACAACTCCCTTGCAGCCGTTCCCGTGTACTTTATTGCAGCATTTATAAACAGGAAATTTTTTGAAAACAAGGATAACAACAATATATATTAGACAGGAATTATAAATATGAAAAATTTATTGCGTAATTTAACTAAGCTGGAAAATTACAGATTATATCTGATGCATATTATAATTATAATTCTGTTTTGCGTACTTATAATCAAGCTGTTTTCTCTACAGATAACAAAGGGCGATTATTACAGCCGTGAGGTAATGGGAACAGCAGTAAGAAATGTAGCTGTAGAAGCGCCAAGAGGTGCAATATACGACAGATATGGACGAACTCTTGCCATGAACAGCACGTCCTATGCCGTATGTCTTGATCCAAGCATCGGCGTTGACAATTTGAACAGCGTACTTTATGAGCTTATAAAGCTTCTTGATAAAAACAATGAAAAAATAGCGGTATCTCTTCCCATAACCTCAACTCTTCCCCATGAATTTTTATTTGACGGAAGCATGAATCAGGAAAAAAGATGGAAGGCAGACATGAATCTTGAGGAGGATCTGAATGCCGAGCAATGTTTTGAAGAGCTGAGAAATAAATTTGAGATAAACACAGAGCTTAACGATACGGAAGCAGGCAAAATACTGGCGCTTCGCTGTGAGCTTTATAAAAAGAGATTTTCAAAATATGTGCCGATACCTATCGCCTACGATATTTCTGAAAAGACACTTACCGCTCTTCAGGAAAACGGTTCTTCATATCCCTGCGCTTATGTAAATAACCAATCATGCAGAGTATATCCCTATGGCAAATATTTTTCTCATATACTTGGATATATAGGTACAATTTCCGAAGAAGAGCTTAAGGGAAAAGAAAATAAATACAACATGAACGATCAGATAGGAAAAGACGGTATTGAGCAGGCATTTGAAGAATATCTGAAGGGTACCGACGGAAGCCAGTATATAGAAATAGACAGTTCGGGAAGAAGAATATCAACAATAGAAGATGCAGGAGAATCTCCTATAAACGGCAGCAACGTATTTCTTACTGTAGACGGAGATATTCAGCAGACTGCCTATGACGCTTTGGAGGACGCTCTTACTGCCGCTCAGCTTGACAGGCTTAGCGGAGGAAAATTCGGCTATTCATATTCAGACGTGTTCAAGTCTATGATAGAGAGCAATACTGTAAGAATAAAGAATATATTGAATTCTCCCGACGATACGGTACAGGGCAAGGTCAAGGCCTATCTTCTTTCTCAGGACAAGGGCTGTTCTATGGATATGGAACTTGCAAGGGAAACCCTTTCAAAGGGCTATGAAAAAGGCGCCGTATCGGGTTCACAGCTTATGCTCATTCTTTATGAACAGGGACAGATAACAGACGGCGACGGAGTGATCTCAGCTCTTAAAAGCGGAAGAATGTCAGCTTCATCAGCTCTTGTTGCCAAAATGCGTTCACAGGAAATAACACCTCAGATGACTGCTATGGATCCATGCACAGGCTCAGTCGTTGTAAACGATATACATGACGGAGGTATAATAGCCGCCGTATCTTATCCTTCTTATGACAACAATGAGCTTGTAAACAGCTTTAATAACGAATACTATTTACAGCTTCAGACAGATCCTACGACACCTATGGTGAACAGACCCTTTACAGAGCCAAGAGCACCCGGTTCTACATTTAAAATGATAACTGCTCTTGCAGGACTTCAGGAGGGTATCATATCCCCTTCTACATCTATATATGACAAGGGAACATTTACAGATGCAGGCAAACCGTATGCAAGATGCTGGATAGGAAGCGGAAACGGTTCGCATGGCTCCGTAAATGTATCTACAGCCCTTGAAGTAAGCTGTAATTATTTTTTCTATACTCTCGGCTATAGAATGGGTATAGGTACTCTTAACAAATACATGAAGGCTGTAGGTCTTGATTCTCCTACAGGCGTTGAGATATATGAGCTATATAATTCAAAGACAATGCTG
Source organism: uncultured Clostridia bacterium (assembly GCA_947589405.1). Taxonomy (GTDB): domain Bacteria; phylum Bacillota; class Clostridia; order Lachnospirales; family CAG-274; genus CANPXH01. The sequence continues at coordinate 9,364 of CANQBT010000075.1, forward strand.
GACTATCCCTCCAGAATATCATCTCCCGAATATAAGGCCTATGTTACAAAACAAAGGTATGAGGATCCATCTCAAAGCGATTTGAAATGGTCTGCGGGAGATACGATAAGAACGGCAATAGGTCAGTCCTACAACAACTACACCTCAGCGACCCTTGCAAAATATGTTGCGACCTTAGCAAACGGCGGAACAAGATACAAAAGCCATTTCTTAAACGAGGTAACGGATATGGAAGGAAATGTCATATCTTCATATAAGCCTGTTGAGGAAGAAAAGATCTCCGTTAAAAAGGAAAATCTTGATGCTATATTTAAAGGAATGAGCCTTGTTGTAAAGGGAGGAAGCGGAACTCTCAGGAAAAGCTTTACAGATTACGATATAAATATAGGGGCAAAATCAGGTACGGCTCAGGAATCAGAAAAAAGAAGCGAGCATACTACCTTTGTTGCTTTTGCTCCCTATGAAAGTCCCCGCATTTCTATATCTGTGATGATACCCTATGGCGACAATGCCAATACCGCTCCTGCTCCGACTGTTGCAAAAACGGTCATAAGCAGATATATGCAGACAAATACTACAATAGAAAACAGAAGCTATAACATAATGCTGAAATAAAATGTAGAAATTTGATATAATTTTTCAATTATGAATTTTGTTATATTAACGCTCATTGTGTTATCATTTAAATGATGGGTCATACTGTACCCTGATATGGGGTATATGGCTTATATCCATGATACAATAACAAAATACTTAGGAGGAAAATAATGAGTGAAGTAATAGTAGTAACGTCCGGCAAAGGCGGAGTCGGAAAGACAACGACCTCAGCCAATATAGGCACAGGTCTTGCTATGCAGGGAAAAACCGCTGTAATGATAGATGCCGATATAGGTCTTAGGAATCTTGACGTGGTAATGGGGCTTGAGAACAGAATAATATATGATCTTGTAAACGTTATAGAGGGCACATGCAGGCTAAGACAGGCTCTTGTACGTGATAAGCGATATGAGGGACTTTATCTTCTGCCTGCCGCTCAGACAAGAGATAAGAATGCCGTTACTCCCGAGCAAATGGAAAAGCTTTGTGACAGCATTCGTGAAGAAGGCTTTGATTACATTATAATCGATTGCCCTGCCGGTATAGAACAGGGATTTAAAAATGCAATAGCAGGAGCAACTAGA
>CANQBT010000076.1 GCA_947589405.1 uncultured Clostridia bacterium
ATGACTCTCTGCTTGGTATATCCTTCTCTTTTTTTATTTCTTGAAGGTTTCCCTGTCATTTTATCCACAGGCAGCCTGAGCTGTTCCGACTCCATATCATCTTCGTCATAATCATATTCGTAATCTTCATTGTCATCGCCGTAAAAATGTGTGCTTCTGTATTCCTCTATATCTTCACGCATACCGTCTACAGCATTGCCTATATACCTTACAATATCGGATATGGTCTTGCCTGTAGCCATTACAACAAGTGAAAATGCCAGAACAAAAAGCACTATGTATGAACCTATCTTACCCAAGAACTGATATAGCACACCTCCGAAAAGAGCGCCTATGAGTCCGCCGTTTTTCATGCCGCCGTTTAAAAAGTATTTTGAAATATACTCCGGAAATCTTAAATCGGTAAATTTATGGGTACAGGTCATAATGTGCATAAGACTTATGAATGATATAAAAAAGCCCAAGAACAGGAAAAGCTTATATTTGTAGTAAGTCCTTTTCTTATCAAAAAGGGTCTGTACGCTGAATACAAGCAGCACAACAGGCAGCAAAACTGCGCCTATGCCAAAAAGATGCGTAAGCAAAGGAGCCGCATATTTGCCAAGCACTCCTACGCTGTTTCCAAGAAACAGACAGGCTGCCATAAGCAATGAAAGACCTATACAAAGTATTGAGGTCACTTCTCCCTGTATAAGCTTTTTTCTTTCCTCTATTGCCTTTAGCTCTGCCTTAGTAAGCTTTTTGGGCTTCTGGGCTTTTGTGTTTTGTGTATTCTTATTATTGCTTTTAGTACTGTTTTTTTTGTTATTATCGGTACCTTTAGCATTTTTTGCAGTAGCCTTGTTTGCCATTTGTAAAACTCTCCCATTGTTTATTTATTTAATTATTATAGCACAAAATACCATAAACAACAACTTTTAAAGAAAAGAGTAACATAAATGTAACAAACCGCCTGTACATTGTATCGCACAATGCCTATCCCCATATATGCCCTTGTTTTACCGATATGTGTCTTTTGGTATGGACTTATATTGCAACAGTCCGACCTTCCGATTTGATATATGTTGTCGTAAACGTCAAAAATAATGACGTAATCATCAACAAAAGCCTGTTAAAAATATGTTAAAATAATACAGAAGATGCTTTGAACAATGCGGTAACGAAGCTCATATACAAAAGGCAGCACATGTAAGCATATACAAGACCTGCTTAAGAGCTTTAAACAATATAACTATATAAGGAGTGAGATCATGCCTGAAAATCAACCGACAAAGGATATAGTAATGAACATGAATATTCTCAACGGCAGCGACTGGGAAATGCTGTGTGCTCTTACGGGAATGAACGGCAGCATAGATTCGCCTAAGGATATTGTGCATATTTTGGGAAATGTATACGTAAATGAGCGCAATCTTGCCGACGGATTCGACCATGAGCTAACACGTGAGGACATACCGTCATTTGCCAACAAAGTGCGTGAAGCTCTCAGTCCAAATAACGAAAATTATGTAACGATAATGAACAGAAATTCTCTTATACCCGATCCCAGAGCTGTTATTATGGATACTCAGGGTATGGAAGAGCCCGACCGCATATCCTATGATGCAAAAAACGAAATAGCCATAACTCATGCCGCAGACTACCTGCAGAGAATGCATCAGGCTGCAATAGATGCAAAAGCATGGTTGGGAAATGCAAAAAAGTTTTATACCGATACATTTGTAAAGGATCTTGAGCAAAGCAAAAATATCATCATACCGAATCTGATAACTTCTTCCAACGGCTTTTCCAACGGCTTTCAAAGACAGCCGGAGGCTTCCCCACAGCTGTACATGCTTTCAAAGGGATATACCTTTGACGATGTATTTTTCTATGATCCCGATTCACCGGAAGCAGACAGGCACAGGACTATGAACGAAAGTATAAGAGATGAATTCTATGATATTTTTTCTCTGGCAAAGGACGAAAACGGTCAGATAATAAAAGACCCCAAAGCCCCTGAAAATATTAAGAAATACAATGAAGTAACATATCCGACTATTGTCAAAATGATGGAAACTCTTTCAAAATTCAGATATGATTATATAGATATGTCCGAAATAGATTCTCTTAAAAAGCTGGCTCTGTACAGCGATATGGGTCATGTGCTCCAGGAGTTTTCACAGCAGCTTCCGCATGACTATGGAAAAAACGTATTTAACGCAGCCGTAGGCCCCGAAGGACATATGGCACAACATTATGAGAATTGCTTTGATTTCATCGGCAAAAACGATTATGCGGCAGATATAAAAGGAAATACCGCAAAAACCGATGCATGTGTGTATTATCACGAGATGACAAAATGTATAGGCGGATATAAGGGATATATGGATATGCCTTCGGCAGCCCAGCCTTGTTCTCAAAGTTTTGATATGATAAAGTCTCTTTGCCTATGGTCAATACCCTTTGAGGTCCCTGCCGAAGAGTATGAGGAATTCAAAAAGGATCCACAGCATAATTTTGAACATAGATTCAACAGCACTATAAATCCCAATCGAATAAAAGAGCCTATATTCCAGCCTGATGTAAATTTAGCAAGGGACTATGTGGAAAAATGCCGCAGCAATACCAAAACAGGAGCCGAGATATTTGAAGAAAACGTTCTTGCCGAAGTCGATTCCGAATTTATGGAAAGCAGAGGCATAAATAAAAAGGAAAGTATAGTATTTGACCCTGCCGACCCTGAAAACAGCGCTCTTAAGCTGCTTTCCAAAGCTTCGGGTCTTGTACTCAGCAGCAATTCTCCCGCTTCACAGCTGAATGTTGCCATTGACAATATAGTCATAAACGGCATAAGCTTAAGAGAATTTTCCAATGCCGATTCCGAATCTGTTATGGATAATGTAAAAACAGCAGCGGAAAAGCTGTCCGTAGTATTCCAGGGACTTTATACAGACGGTATTGGTCTGGATGACGATATAAAGACTCAATATGACGAAATGACCGATAACGGCAAAAAGCCCCTGTTCGTATTCAAAAAAAACAAGGCAGGAGAGCTTACGCCATATAGAATACGTCCTTCATTCCGAATGCCGCAGGAGGATCCTGAAAATACTCCTCTTGAACAAGTATCTTCAAGACAGCTTACGGAAGACGAGGTCAGAAGCTATCTTCAGAACAAAGCGGAGGAAAATATTGAAGCAAGTATTAACAAAATAATGGAGGATAACACCAAACGCTACCATAAATGGCAAAATGAAAGGGAGCAGGCGTTAAATGAAGATAAGATAGTAAGCCGTACTTCAAGTAAAAACACAGCAGCTGAAGCATACGCAAAGCAGCTGAATAACGAAGTTATTACCGATAAGGATAGAAACAGCATGCATTCCGCAGGCATAGAACCATATCCAAAGATAACCCTTACGGATATACGAAGCGGAAGAGCCTTCATGGGATTTCTAGCTGAAAACAAGGACTCTGTCAATATTTCAAACATATGTATAAACGGAATAAGTATCAAGGATTATTTCAAGGATGAGAATTTCAGCGAAAAGGAAGCGGATATAGTAGCAAGTATGTTCAGGAATATGGCTGATATGCATAAGCTGGCAAAAGCGGAAGCAAATCTTGAGGAAGGCAAAAACCCCTTCGGAACAAGCAGCATACCCTTTATAGCCATAAAAAATGAAGCAGGCAAAATGGTTCCCTTTACATTTGAAAAGGAAAAGGTACCGTCACCTCTTCCCAATGTAAGACCTCTTACGCCGACTCAGCGGTTTTTCTCCAGAAAGTCCACTATAGAAGCAAATGAAAGAGCCATAAAGGAGTATGATGAAAGAAACAAGGATATACGTGAGGCTATAAACAGGAACGGCGATATTGACAAGCTGAACGAAGTAGCTGCCTTATACTCAAAAATGTATAACGGACAGCGTCTTTCCACTAATGAAAAGTATACTGCTCAGCAGTACAAGCTAAATGCAGCCAATATAGATAAAAATGCTCAGCCTGCCATACATATGGTCAATGCAATGACTCTTGAAAACGAAGCTCATCCCAATGCCCATAGCTTAGCTTCTCTTCAGCCTGTGCACGCTTTAGAGCATTCCGAAAACAAGGAGCTTCAGCATAATGAAGCCGGTATTAAATAGATTTATTTATAGCGGTATAAATGCTTAAGGGCTGTAGCGGGGATTTTTTGTTTGGCACAATATCGATATTGTTTACCACTTTAGAACGACCCTTCCACCATTTCAAACAATAAAAATTGTTTGAAACGGTCCCCCTTCCCTTACGCCCTAAAGGGCTAAGGGACGGCAGGGGAAGAGGGTTAAAAAAATTCATAAACCAAATAAAGCTATTCCATTAAGACCCATTTTTATCACAGATCTTAACGGGACAGCTTCTTTTTTTATTATTTACCAAACATAGAAGCAAAGCTTTCACTTGGCGCTTCGCCGTTTTCTCCGCCGTTTATAAGTGTAGGTACGCTGCTTGCAGCAACAATATCACAAGCTTTTATAATATTTATTTCCATTTCAGGCTTATTATATTTTTTCATTATCGATCCTCCTTGCCTGTACCTATTACAGCTTCCGCTTTTTTAGGCAAAGCGGCAGACCTTGTCCCATCATTTACAGATTTTTTAAGGGAATCGATACTATATACACCCGTCTGTAATCTTATTTCATTACCCTTTAAGTCTGTTCTGAAAGGTGTGACCTTTATATCTGTACTGCCATTCGGTATATCTGATATTGTAAATGCGTAAATATACTTTGCATTCAAGCTGTCTGTACCGATTGAAGAATTACTTATCGATGAATATACAACGTTTGTGGTTTTCCTGACTGTTTTGCCATTTGCTTCAAATATGAATCCAACCTGACTGTAGTTCAAGGAATCAACGCCTGCAACAAAGCTGATGCCATTGTCGCCTGAAAGCTCTGCCTTGACATAGGGGCTTTCTGATACGGCAGCTTCTGTTGTCGTTTCGGAAGTAGTATCGGAAGCTGTCAGAGTTGTTGTTTCAGCAGTAGTTTCGGCAGCCGTCAGAGTTGTTGTTTCAACAGTAGTTTCGGCAGACGTCAATGTTGTCGTTTCGGCAGATGTCAGAGTTGTTGTTTCCGTAGAGGTTTCTGCTGCCTTTGTTGTAGTCTGTTTTTCTGTCTCAGTCGTGCTACGTGTCGTTTCGGCTGTGGTCTGTTCTGCTTTTGTTGTGGATTGTGACGCTGTTGAGCTTTCGGAAGCCGCAAGAGTTGTTGTTTCTGTGGTTTCCGTTACTGTGCTGCCGCTCTTGGGGCTCACAGTTATTTTATAATATCCAATATTTCCGCTTGCATAAAATACCACATTTCCCTTTGACGTAACTGTGATCGCAACAGGCTCAGCGCTCATTGACGTTACATTTCCTGTCTTTACAAAATCCAAGCTTGCCGTACCGTTGGTAACAGTAATGCTTCTGTCAGAGCTTGCGCCATACCATACCTTAATAACATCTCCTGCATTGCAATTTGCAATTATTATGTTTCTGGTATTCGCCTTTCCGCTTCCGTTATACCATAAATACTTGACTCCTGTTTCGGTTCCGTTTGTACCGTCATTCTTTATGCAGTCGCTGTTGCTGTTGCCATTTATCGTAAGACCGTCTGCCGTTGTGTAGCTTCTGTTTATGTCATATGACCAGCTATACAGCTCAGGATTTGTGTTAAAATTCCATTCTCTTGAATTTGTATCTCCCGGATCCGATGTATCTGCCGTAGTAGTTTCTGTGTTTTCGCCTGTGTTGGCAGTAGTAGTTTCCGTGCTAATGTCGGCAGCAGTAGTTTCCTCTGTACCGCCCTGCTGATTTCCTGCTGCGGTGCCGTAAAGTGTAACGATATTATCCTCATAGCTTACAAGAGCAGCCTTCAGAGCTTCATCAAGATCCTTTGATTTATCGTCAACCTCGTTATTGAATGTCCACTTGAAATCTCCGCCGTCAATACGTCCTGCCCCTGCCTTTACAGACTCAACAGCCTGTTCGGCAGTTTCAACATCATATTTATACATTGAAGGGTCTGTATCAAAATTACTGTATGTTGAACCGCCCTTCTTTGCCTTTACCGTATCGGGTACCTTTTCATCACGGCTGCTTACGCTGTAGGCATCTATTTCCACAGGGTCATGGCCTTCGGGTACATTATTCTGATCGATAAATCTTCTTGGTGTAACAAATACATTGCCATATGCCTTTATCATGCCGCCTGTCTGACCTGAAAGGCTGCCTTCGTCTTTATATGTTCCCGTTGAGCTGTCATAGCACTCGCTGCCCTGTGAGGCTATTATCATAGGTCTTGGAACATTTCTGAAATAGTTGTTCTCAGCAAATACAGAGGACTGTACAGCAGCGCCTATACCATAATCGCCTACACCGTCATAATAGTTGTTGTAAACATGTACATTTCCCGCAACGCATCTTGGGTGTCTTGAATCGGAATGGTCAAACCAGTTATGATGATATGTCACAAAAATTTTCGCTTCGGGATCATCTGGATTTTTGGCTTCCCATACTCCTCCGGCAACACATGTTTTTCCGGAATCCCAGAAATGATTGTAGGAAGCCGTTATATAGTCTGATCTTGCTTTAAGGTCGATAGAGCCGTCTCCCTTTTTCTGGTCGGCGTCCTTACCCTGTTCACCATAAAAGAAATCTATGTTGTGCATAAATATATTTTTGTTTTCGGTATCAAGAGAAAGAGAATCTCCGTCACCGCCTATACCGCCGTAAAGCATTATGCCTATATTCCTGACATCGATATTGCAGGCTCTTTTCATTGTAAGTCCCCAGCCGTGTACTGTAGCGTCATCGCCTATACCCTCAAATGTAACATTATGAGTTTCCTTTATGCCAAGCATATAGTTCGTAACACCTGAGGGCATTTCTACCTTTCCTATAAGTCTTATGCTCAGAGGAGTTTTGACCTTGTTCTTTTCCCTGTAGGCAAGAATTGCGGTAAGTCCCTTGCCGTATTGGGGATCGTTGTTGAGCATTACCGTATCCTTGTTTTCATTAGACACGTACAAAACATCGGCATCGTTTCTGAGCGTACCGTCGTCGTTATAGGCGCCTGTTGCCTTTTTATAAGGTGAGCTTTCAGAAAAGCAAAACCTTCTCTTACGTAATTATCAACGCTTACTGCCGCTTCTGCGCTTTCAGAAGCTGATATTTCCTCTCCGTTCTTTACAGGAACGACCTTTATAAGATAGTTCCCCTTAGCAAGTCCGACTATATCCGCTCTGAAATATCCGTCGTATTCTCTTATAAGCTCGTCGTCTATCTTGGTATATGCACCGCCCTGCTCCGACCTTACATATACATTGTAGCTGTCGGCAGTATTGAGCTTGTCCCACAATACATAAGCGCTCTCATGCCAGCCCTCGCTTTTTGTAATGCTTATTTTGTCATCGGCTGCATATGTGCCGTTTACAAATACAGCCTGAGAAAACAGCATACAAAGCGCCAATATCGTACTTAAAAATCGTTTTGCTGAGTTTCCTTTCATTATTCTCCCTCATTTCATAATAATTTATATACATAATTATATCAATAACGGAATTTTATGTATTGTCTTTTATTATGAAATTATGGTCAAATATTGTCTTTTGTTATATAATTTTTTTATTTTTCTTATTGGTCTTTGAGCTGTTTTTTATATTGATACGGCGTTACGTTAAGGGTCCTTTTAAAGGCTTCTATAAAGGCTTTTACATTGGGAAAGCCATTTTCATAGGCTATTTCCGTCATTGTCATATCGCTGTTTGTCAGGTCGTTTATAGCATTTCTCAATCGGCAATTGTTGAGGTAATGAGAAAATGAAAGACCCGTTACGGCATGAAATTTTTTGGAAAAATATGTAGGCGCCATATTTGTAATATCTGCCATATGTTTAAGCGTTATTTCTTCATTGTAGTTTTTTTCTATATGATCTACCGCATTCTGCATACGGTAAAGCGCTTTGTCTGTCATGCTTTCCGCTACAGCAGGAAAAACAGCGCAGTACTTCAGAAGCAGTCTGCCTATGCTGAGAAGCTGCGCAGTTATTTCCATTTCATAATACTGCTCCTTATCTATGAAAAGCTTTGCTATTTTTGCAAGTATATTCCCTATTTCTTCCTTAACGGCAATATTTTGCTCAGTATCAAAATAAAGCATAGGATATTCGGAATAATATCTTAAAAAATCATAATCCCAGAGTATTGTCAAAAGCTCCACATCCTGCTCAAAGCCCGGAACGCCTACAGGCGGTGCAAGCATATGTATTTCCTTGCTGTTTATAAATATATATTCTCCCTGCATCACTCTGTTTATTTTTCCGTTTACGGTTATCTCCGTATTTCCTCTAAGCATAAGATTGAACTCCAGGTCCTTATGCCAATGAAGAGGAACAAAGCAATCCTCGTTCTTTAATTTCTGGTGCAAAATTTTTGCGGGAAGTCTTTTATGATGAATGACCTCCTCCAGCTTATATGTTTTACCCATTTTTATCCTCCGTAAAAACACCTTCATATATTACTTTATTTTGATTATAGCACATAAAAAGATAAGGTCAAGGATATTTGCTTTTGCCAAATACCGCACAAAGGCCATGTCGTACAGAGTATGATAATATTTATTCTGCATTTACAGAATCTTCATTTACGGGGAAATCAAAATACGTGTCAGGATAAGGCTCGTTTTCCAAAGTAAAATGCCACCATTCCGTATCAAGAGGCTTAAAGCCGTTTTTAAGCATTATATCCCTGAGGGTATTTCTGTTGGCTATCTGCTCATCGGTAAGATCTCCCGTATAATCAGGGTGAGAAAGCTCGCCGAAATAGTCAAATGTACCGCCCATGTCAACTTCCTTTCCCTTATCCATATCGAAAAGAGTCAGGTCTACTGTGCTTCCACGACTGTGTCCTGATTTATCGGCAATATAGCCCTGCTCGAACAATACGGATTTATCCAGCTCAGGATAAAAATACTCCTTCATTTCGGTATCGTCATTTTCCGCCCACTCAATAAAATTATTTACCGCAGTCTGAGGGCGATAGGCATCATATATCTTAAGCCTGTAGCCAAGCTCTTCTGCGTCCTGAGCCGCAGCCTTAAGGGCATTTGCGGCTTCCTTAGTAATAAGAGCGCAAGGCTCCTCATAGCCGTCTATCCTATCTCCCACAAAGTTATAGGTAGAATAATATCTTATCTCAAGTATTGCATCGGGTACCGCTTCCGAAAGCGAAACAAAGTCGGAAGCGTCTTTGTCAGACGCATTTTCATTATCTGTTGCAGGAGCTGATGAAGAGCAGGCTGAAAGAGCTGCTATAGCAGCAGATGCCGCAATTAATTTCAAAAATTTTTTAAACATAGTTATATCTCCTTTTTAGTTTAATAGGCTCTTAAGCCATAATTCTATACACATTTGTTTGTTTTCTTCCGAGTCATTTGAGAAATCATATATGCCGTAAACCGCTATGTCAACACTCCCTTCTTTTATATTTCATATTCCTTCTTATTCTATTTTACCATATACAGTCAAGTGTATTTCTGTTGTTTATGCTATTATTTTTACCGTTTGCGACAATGCTATTGAAAAAATAAGAATAAAACAGTAAAGTATAAATATAACATTATAATGCTTCGGAATAAAAAGGAGGGTGCATTATGCCTGATTATTATGACAACATATTTCTAAGACATGAAGAAATCGATAATCTCGATAACTGGGAGCTTCTTTGCAGAATATCAGGAAGACCTGTAAACAGCAGACGCACACGTCAAAATATATTCAATATACTGAGTTCATTGCTTATAAACGGTACCTCCGCTGCCGATATTCTGGACTGGAGAAATTACGATCAGTATGAAATAGATGTTGATACTGCCGTATCTGTAGGCGCAGATATTGTAAGAAATACTCTCAGCAGAGAAAATGAAAACAGCTCAATAACGCTGTTTCCCGATGCAAGAGCCGTTTTGGTCGATACATCGGATCCCGGTCTTGATGAACAGACCAGAGCAATATATGAAAACAAGAACACAAGAGCCATTGAAACAGCGTCATTGTATTATGAAAACACAGCTGAGAATACTACTGAGAATACAGCTGAGAACACTACTGAAAATTCAGCTGAAAACGAAAGTACGGCAGACATAGTCGTAACCTCCGATGACATGGAAAACATGGGCCCTTGGGATTTCCTGTGCAAGGTAACGGGCATAAATGCCAACGGCAATTCTCCTCGTGATGTAGAAAGACTCCTTACAAGCATATACTTAAACGGCGTAAGGCTTTCCGACACGCTTCAGCTGGGAGACGAGGTTTCCTATGAAACTATAGAGGTATTCAGCGATGTAGTAAAAAACGCTCTTGATCCCGACAGCGGAGATTTCAGTCAGGTGACTATAAGGGACAATGGTGAAGTAAAGGTCGTTGAATGGAGCGGAGCAGATCTGACAAGAAATATTAATGAAAATGAATATGATGATCTGACAGACATAACCTTCGACGCATCAGGTCAGGCACATCGTACTCCTGCA